>CAJBVU010000021.1 GCA_903959115.1 uncultured Bacteroidota bacterium | reverse complement strand
GACAGCTTTAAACCATTGCTTTCCCGCAGCCGCAAAACCCACAGGCCATTTATTCCTCAAAGGCCAAAGCGTATTTTTCTCATCCCAAAATGCCGCCTTGTAATAATGAGGATAACCCCCGAACAATTCATCCGCACCCTGACCGTTGAACAAAACCGTTACCCCAGCCGCCTTCACCGCCTCACACAATGCAAAATGCGCCAAATTATTCCAAGCCACCGGAATGCGATGCGTGGCCTTAATATACCTTTCTAAATATTTACCGTCCAACACGCGAACGTCCACCGTATGCCAAATTCCACCCACATGCTCCACCACGGATTTCTGGTAATCGCTTTCATCGCCATCCATCCCAGGTGCAATCACAGAAAAAACATGCAAATGCGCCTCTTTCCCCACAATTTCCCTCGCCATCCCCACCAAAGCTGCACTATCGATCCCACCACTCACCGCAAATCCAATCGGAACATCACTTCGAAGTCGTTTCTGCATCCCGGCTATCAACTGCGACCTTAATAATTCGATATAATTCTTGGGCTCATCGTTCAATCCCAACTGCTGTTTCCAAGCCGCGCCGTCATCCAACCTCAAATAATTACCCGTATGCCATGGCTTAATAATTACCCGACCCCAATCTGAAATCGGATTCAACTTAGAATCCAAACTCAAACATGAATAGGTAAGATAACAGCCCATTTCCAACTCCTGAATTCCGTTGAACAGCATATTTCGGTCTGACGCCCCGTCTTCCAAATGCGATTTCAAGGCCTTTTCATTGAGCGAAACCTCCAACCCCTGCAATTCGAGCGCTTGCTTCAATGCAAAATCTTCACTGCCAAACCAAAGCGATTTGTTACCCGCCTCGTCGAACTGCCCCAAATAATAATACAAAGGCTTCACCCCTGTTTTATCTCTGGCCAAGGTTAACTCCTTCAGTTCAGAATCCCAGATGGCGAAAGCGAAAAAACCATCCAACATCGCAATGGCCTCAAATCCTTTTAAACTCCACAATTGCAATAGAACTTCTGTATCCGTGCCCGACGTAGTCGTTAAGCCAAATTCCGATGCTAGCTCCAAATAATTATAAATCTCCCCATTAAAGGAAATCCAATATCTACCATCCGCACTTTGCATGGGCTGTTTTCCTTGGTTGCCTAATCCCAGAATCGACAACCGTCGATGCATGAGCAGGGCAATGCGATTATCTCCCTCACCACCAAATACCTCCACCCCAAATCCGTCTGGTCCGCGATGTTTCATACTAGCTACCAACGACTGCCCAACGGATTTCATTTGAACTTCGAGCTGACCGCCAAAATCAACCCAGCCACCTATTCCGCACATAAATCGATCAAATTTCGGTACGACAAATCCAAAACTTCAGCCACCGCTTTTTGGGCATATTTTCTTACAGCATCTTCGGCGATTGCCATCCGATTCCATTGCTCATTTTCCAAATACGCCTTTTCCATCGCCAGTGTCAGTGAGGCTTCATCCATAGAATCAACCAACATGCCATTTTCAACATTCACCATTTCCGGAATTCCTGCAACCGACGATGAAATCACAGGCAAACCACAGCAGAGCGCCTCAGAAATCACGCAAGGAGCATTTTCCATTTCCGAAAACAAAACGAAAGCATCTGCTTCTTGCATTTGAAAAGCGACATCTGCTGCATTTCTTGGCCCAAAAAACGCCACGCTAGGTTGAAAAATATGGAGCAATCCCAATCCAAAGGCATAGGTTCTTGCTTGACTTAAGTATAATTCATTGGCCCCTCCAACCAATCTAAATTGCATTCGCCAAGAAGGGTGTTTCTGTTTTAGAGAGGCAAAGGCACGCAACATGCCAAAGATATTTTTTCGGGGTTCCAATGACGAAACATGCAAAAAGGCAAATGGCAATGCAGGATCTTTATCGGGAACTTTGAATTGAAAGACCGATGTATCCACCACATTTCGGAACAGCACAAAGGGTTTTGCTCCTCCGAGATAGGCATGCATACTGCGTTGCGCGGCTAAACTCACCGGCGCTGCAACCGTAACCTTTTCCCAAAGCCTAAAAAAATCCCGCTTAAAAACCCATCCGCGTTTGCCAAACCCATCAAATACTACCTCATTAAATATGGCCCAATGCTCCGTATACCATAGCGGCACCGCACCCTTCCCCGCTTTTCTAAAATTCTTGTACAAATCGGGAATCAGCCTTGCCACCTTATCACCCGCGTGAACATGCACCCCCTCGGGAATCCCATGCGCTGCGGCGTACCGCCGCAACGCCATCCCCGCAACAATCTTATAAATCCAATAATTTAAAACCCTGAAAACGCCGCCGCCCCATGGCAACTGACCCACCGCCTTCCATACCACCTCAACGCCAGAAACGCCCGCAGCAAAATCAACTCCAACAACCCCGTCAACCCCCATCACCGGCACCGGCCTAGCATCCTTTCCCAATCGGTAAACCGGAAAATGAAACAAAACCAACCCAAAAGAATCCTTCCTCCCCCTCTGATATTGCGCAAACGCCGCAGCATGTCGACCAATAAAATTGCCCGCATTCGCATCCAAACTACTTGGATACCAACCCGCTAACCACCATATCGATTTGGAACCGCCCACGTAACAAAAGTAAGCATCCCCACGGTGCCCATCAAATTATTGGCAATTTTTACAAACCTTCCATTCTAACTTGAAAAATTCTCAAAAAAAATCTATCTTTGCACTTCAGTAAATGGCGGTTATAGCTCAGGTGGTTAGAGCACTAGCTTGTGGCGCTAGGGGTCGCCGGTTCGAGTCCGGTTAGTCGCCCTCCAAAACAAAAAAGCAGCG
>CAJBVU010000020.1 GCA_903959115.1 uncultured Bacteroidota bacterium | reverse complement strand
GAGGCTTTGCCTCCCCCTTCCCTTTTTGGAATAATATCTCCGGAAACCATTCCGGACTCAAATAGGGAACCCCCTTAAAAATTCAACTTGTAATAAAACAATGGCAGGAAGCCCAATTGATAGGTCTGACGGAAATAGGGTGCGGTATCAATATAGCTATACTTCAACACGTTTTTGCGGTTGGTCACATTCACCAAATCAAAAGCAATTTCGTGTGAAACGTGTGCCGCATTGATTCGGTACGCAATCCTTACATCAAAACGCTGGTAGGCAGTGCCAAAACGCTGGGTGTTTTTCAAACTGCTTTTCTCGATGTATTCGCGCTCGTAAATCGTAGCCATTGTATCGATCGGTGAGAACCTACGCGCACCTGCAAAGGTCACCTTACCACCAATATTCAATGAATTCTTGTTCTTGAATACAAATTCCCTGGCTATCAATCCGTTTGCGGCGTAATTGGTGTTGAAATCACTACTGCGCCAAACGTTGTCGCTTCCCTGATACTGTGCATCAAACAAACTCAACGATGCCAAATAATAGAAGCCTTTGCTAAAGAACTTCTCTACCGTAAACTCAATGCCGTAGTTGTAGCCTTTGCCCGTATTTTGCAAACTGTCTGGGAAGAATCGTGAGAATCCGCTACCGGTATTGGCCAAACTGAACGATGAACCTTTGTAATTGTTGCTGGCCATAAGCATCTCAACGGGAAGGTTACTCAAGGCCTGATAATAGGTCTCCACCTTGATTCTGCTGGCTTTGCCCATTTGGTGATCCCATCCCAAAACCGCGTGATTGCTCTTAGAAAGTCCCATGCCTAAGTTGTGAGGCGTGTTGTTTCCAGGCTTTTGGTAGTAATAAACGTAAGCGCTTTGATTCTGCGAATGCATTCCCAATCCCAAGTTGATCGCATCGCGCTTTGATACTTGATAGCGGGCGCCGAATCGCAACAATGGACCGCTGTTGCTGGTGTTGCTGTATTTGACATCCCCCGCCATCGCAGTTCTAGTCAAAGGCGTATTGGTGGGGTCGTAGTTCACCGTGTACGTCTGCATTTGAATTCCAGTGCTGATGGTGAATGCCGGCGAGAACTTGTATTTCCACTGCACATAAGGAATCAACATAAACGCAGTTCCGTTAGAATTCCAACGAGTGCTAAACTTCCAAAACAAATTGCTGGTAGGATTGAAATTCAAAGCACTATCCACAAGCGAATAATTGTATTGCGTAGCCTGAACCCCAATTTTCATCGAACTCTGGGCCGAGAATTTCTTGTTGTAAAAAGCATGAATACCATACGTTTTGGTATCGAACATATAGCCCAAATTCGGAACAATTGAATCGTTTTGGTATTGTAAGTAGGATTTGCCATCGCGGACAATGGTGTCGGTCACATGACGGAAAACCAACTCGTGGTGGGCATTTACGCTCTGACGGGTGGTTGCCGCTGTGATCTTGAAATAACTATTTTTGTCGATGTTATATTGAAAAGTGCTTCCCCAAACATGCATTTTAGATGCGAAGTGCTGGTCGCGATCGTTGTCGCCATACAATTCCGAACTGCTCTCTTTTTGCTTGCTGATGTTAATGTCGATGTCGCTCGCCCCGCCAATCGCAAAGAAGCTTAAATTGCCTCTGTTGTTTTTTAGGGGAAGGTTAAACTTAAACGAATAATCTTGGTAATTGGGAATGGCATCGGTTCCGATAGGGATTTTCAACGCGCCAAAAGCGGCCAAAGTAGAGTAGCGGTAGGTGACCAAATAGCTGGCTCCACTTTTCTTGCTCACGTATCCTTCGGCGAGAGCATCCCATCCCAACAAACCAAGTTGAGAGCTGTATTCGCGTTTTTTGTTGTTACCATTGCGCAATTTGAGATCAAACGCGCCGGCATTAGCGTTCCCATATTCTGCGGGGAAGGCGCCGGTAAAGAAGTCTGAATTGCCCAATATTTTGTTGTTGATGATCGATACGGATCCACCGGTAGTTCCAGGAATGGCAAAGTGGTTTGGATTGGGAATGTCGATGCCTTCCATACGCCACAAAATCCCTTGGGGTGAGTTTCCGCGCACCACGATATCGTTTCTTGAATCGTCGGCCCCTTGCACACCGGCAAAGTTCGATGCCATACGCGCTGGGTCGCCCCTGCTTCCGGCAAAACGATCAGTTTCATCCACGGTAAACAATCGCGCCGAGATGAGTGCCGCATCATTATTGGGTTTGTCGCCTTTTGGCTTCGCTTTGATGCTGACTTCGCCCACGCGTTCGATGACTTGTTCGAGTTCGTAGGCGAGGATTACTTCTTTTCCGGAAGTAACGACGATATTATTTGTGCCAAAAATTTGGTAGTCTTTGGCTTCCACGGCGATTGCATATCGACCCACGGGAACATCGTTAAAAACAAATTCACCTTTTTCATTGGAGGTGGTTTCGAACGAGGCGGGAGGGTTTGTAACTGGGCCTTCGAAGAAGATTTTGGCTCCGGTAATCACGGACTGAGATTCTTTGTCGCGCAGGATTCCGCGGACGGTTTGATTTTGCGCCCAAGTGTTAAGCACAAGGGATAGGGTAAGAAAAAGGGTACTGAATTTTTTCATGTTCCGAAAGTAAGTGGGTTTAACACTTCGATATTACGGAAAATCGCAACTTGGTTGAAGTAAGTTTAAGGAAAAATGCAACCAATTGTATCAACTGTATAAGTAATCATACAATTGTAATCATGAAATTTGCGAGAAATCCGGAAAACGTTCTGGGTTTTGTTAAAGACTTAAGCTTCTTGGTTTACCACCTGCTTGAGGTCGTTCTCCAATTGGTAGGCTGTAAGCGACAAAGAAGGATCGGCCTGAAGTTTTAGCCAGTGCTTGTGCTTGAGCCACCATTTCATTCTTAAAGAGGGCATACCTTGCTTAAAGAAGTTAGTAATCAATGGGTTGGCACGCAAGGTGACTTGCTTCTGGTTCATGTTTTCCCACAGATAGTTGATCTCGTTTTCGATGCGATCCAATAACTGTACGCTAGAATCCATTTTGCCGGTTCCGTTGCAGCTGATACATACTTCTTGGGTGGCAATTTCAGTGGCGGGACGCACGCGTTCGCGGGTAATTTGCACCAAACCAAATTTGCTCATCGGCAGGATGGTATGTCGTGCACGATCTGTCTTCATGGCGGCCTTCAAAGCAGTGAACAGCTCGTTCTTTTTCTTTGGGTCGCGCATGTCGATGAAATCGATCACAATTATCCCACCCATATCGCGCAATCGCACTTGTCGTGCAATTTCATCAACGGCTTCGAGGTTCACCTTAAGTACATTTTCCTCTCGATTTTGTTGGTCGAAGGAGGTGCTACCGGAGTTTACATCGATTACGTGAAGTGCTTCGGTATGGTCGATCACCAAATAGGCTCCGCCGCTAAACGGTACATTTCTTCCGAAGCTGGCTTGAATTTGGCGGTTGACGTTATACTGGTCGAAAAGACTATTTTTTCCTTGGTGGAGTTTTAGAATTTTCTCCGCGTCGGTGTTGTATTTACCCAGGGTTTCCTTCACGGATGCATGAATTTCTGCATCGTTGGTTACAATTTGAGTAAAGGAATCGTTAAGTATATCGCGAAGCAGGGTTTGCAGGCGGTTGCCTTCACCGAGTACTTTACTAGATAGGGGTGCGTTTTTCAGTCCACGGATTAGATCGTTCCATTTCTTCACCAAATCGCGCATGTCTTTATCGAGCTCTTCGATGGCAACACCTTCGCTTACGGTTCTGATAATGACACCGAAGTTGTGTGGGCGAATGCTATTGGCGAGGTCTTTCAGGCGGGCTTTTTCTTTGGGGTTGCCAATTTTCCGACTGATAGAGATGTTGTTTTGGAATGGGACGAGTATGAAATAGCGTCCGGGGATGGAGATATCGCAGGTAACCTTAGGGCCTTTGTTGGCGATGGGTTCCTTGATAACTTGGATGAGCAGGGGCTCGCCGGTTTTAAGGACTTGTCCTATTTTTCCGGTTTTAACGATGGGTTCTTCGATGGTAAACTGATCGAGGTCGGCCGCACGCGGATGACCAGCGATAGCCGATTTGACCACCTTTCGCAGGGATGTTAAATTAGGGCCGAGATCGAAATAAGTTAAAAAGCCATCTTTTTCACCACCCACATGAATGAAGGCGGCGTTGAGTGATGGAGAAATCTTTTTGACTTTACCCAAGTAGAAATCGCCCACTTGAAAGCCGTCTCCGGCTGTTTCGCGGTGAAATTCTATGAGTTTGCGGTTCGATAGCAGTGCAATTTCAACCCCCGACGAACCTTTTTGTATGATTAATTCGTTGGACAAAATGCCGTGTTAAAGTGGAAGAACCAACTTATTTTTTCTTGTGACGATTCTTGCGCAGACGTTTTTTACGCTTGTGCGTGGCAATCTTATGACGTTTTCTTTTTTTACCGCTTGGCATATCTTATAGTTTTAATTTATTGAACTGACTTTTGTGTTTTGATTGCCAAATTGAGGTAAACCTTTGCATTGACAGAATCACCCATTACTCCGAAGACATCGCTCATTTCGAACAGCCATCGAGGATTTTGGGGTTGCAAAGATATCAATTTTTCGCATTTTTTCAGCGCTTTTGGCCACTGTTGTGACTTTTTTAGCAGATTTAAATGGATAAAGTGCAATTCGATGTTTGTAGAATCGGCTTTTAGGGCATTTTTTAGAGTGCCTAGAAACTGCATTGGGGCGTTTAGGTATTCGCTTTGGTAGACGATTAGCGCGTTCAGCAGCGGCACATTGTTTGGGTTGGCGGCAAGGCCTTTGTCGATGTAATTTTTACCTAACTGAAACAAATAGGCCGATTGTGTAGGGGTCTCCATGGCGCCGGCACCTGCGAATATCAGGTTACGGGCAATTTCTTCTTGGGGCGCATCGCTCATGTTGCTTTCGAAGAGGTCGGCATTGAGCAAGGCGATCAAGGGCGCATTTTCAGTTTCTTCGGCCCATACCAAGGCAGCCACCAAAGAATCTTTGGGGTAGGTTCCGGGTTTAGCGGTTAGTACTCTAGCCACGAGCGGGCTAGGTTTTGTTTTTTCGAAGATGGCGTTTAGGAATTCGATCCGTGTGATAGGTTGCTGGGGTAAGCCATCGTTTTGCATGCCTGGCATACCGCTAGGCATTTGATCGGCAGCAGCGGTTGGGGTGAACGAAGAAGATTTCCATCGGTTCACAACCAATAACACACCCAGCAGTCCTAAGACGGCAACTAGAATCCATACGCGGAGGTTAGAATTTCCCACGCGGCAAAGGTAGGGAAAGAAGATTAGAGCTTATCGGCCAAAATTTTGCTTTCCTTTACTTGGGCGGCAAATTCTTTGGCTGGCTTAAAGCGGGCAACATGGTGAGCGGGTACTACCAAACTTGTATTGCGTTTGATGTTACGAGCCACTTTGGTCTTGCGCATTTTGAGCTCGAAAGTTCCAAATCCACGGAGGTAGATATTGCTACCTGATACCATAGAATTTTTAACAACAACGAAGAAGTTGTCGATTGTTTCGGCAATCGCTGTCTTCTCTAATCCGGTGCGCACTGCAATTTCGTTAACGATTTCTGACTTTGTCATAAGAATTGGAGTGCAAAAAAAATACAAAAGCCGTTCTTTTGCCAAAGTTTATGCAAAGAGTTATCCAAACTTTGTCAAGATGGTACAATCTTGAGTCGAGGGACCTTCCTTGGCGACATACCCGTGATCCATACAAAATATGGATTTCTGAGGTCATATTACAGCAGACTCGTGTTGCTCAGGGCATTGGTTATTACGAGCGGTTTATTGCTGCTATGCCCAATGTTTCTGCCTTGTCTGAGGCTACTGAGCAGGAGGTTTTGAAGCTGTGGCAGGGGCTGGGGTATTACTCCCGGGCTCGCAATTTACATGCTTCTTCTAAGCAGGTTATGGACGAGTTCCATGGGGTGTTTCCGTCTAATTACACAGACATTTTGCGTTTGCGGGGTGTGGGTAAATACACCGCGGCGGCCATCGCTTCGTTCGCTTTTGGGGAAAAAGTGCCTGCAATCGACGGAAATGTGAAGCGAGTTGGGGCCAGATTGTTCGGTTTATACGATGCGATTCACACTTCAGCGTTCGAAAAATCTCTTTTTTCTCTTCTTTTTGATGCGATTCAGGGGGCTGATCCGAATATTTTTAACCAGGCGATGATCGAAGTGGGAGCTACAATTTGTTTGCCGCAGAATCCAAGCTGCGAAATTTGTCCGCTTGCCGAGATCTGCGTGGCTCATTTGCAACAATTACAAAAGCAAATTCCGGTGGTGGTAAAAAAGCAAAAACCCATCGCCAAACACTTTTATTACTTGTGTATTCAGCATGGAGAACGCTGGGCATTTACATCGCCTCGAAGTGGGGGTATATGGCAGGGCTTGGTTGAGTTTCCAATGGTTGAAGGGGCCGATGGTGGGATGGATTTGGATGAGGTTATGGCTTCAGCGGGAGTTGTGGATAATTTTTCGGTATTGTCGGAGCGAACGTTTACGCATCAATTAACTCATCAAACAATTTACGCTACGTGTTGGTATTTATGCCTTTCGGACGATAAGTTTGTATCACCGGTGGATTGGCAATGGTTTGATTTAGAAGAAATTCAACGCCTGCCTTTGCATCGTTTGATGGAAAAAATGATTAAATTTACTTTATAAAATTGTTCAACAGCGATTTAAACAACAGTGTACTATGATTAACAAGGTGATTTTATTGGGCCGTTTGGGGAAAGACCCCGTGGTTCGCAGATTAGAAAATGGCAGGGTTGTGGCCAATGTGACGTTAGCAACCAACGATTATTACACCAAGGACGGGCAACGGATGGAGAGTACAGAGTGGCACAATTTGGAGATGTGGGATAAGCAGGCGGAAACGGCTGAGAAATATTTAAAGAAGGGCAGTTTGCTCTATGTGGAGGGTAAAATTCGGACAGATCGATATACTGATGCGGACGGGCAAGAACGCCAGGCCCGCAAAATACGCGTTGCCACTTTTCAAATGATGGGTTCGATGCTAACCAGCAGGTCTGAGGAAGGCGGGAACCGCGAACAGGGCAATGAAGGCCATGCATCTGAAACGTTTCATCAAGAGGGTCCCAATTCTTTGGATGGTGGATCGGATGTACAAGATGAGGAATTGCCATTTTAATGCTGATTATGAGTATTGATGAACCCGGGCCCACGGGTCAATTTGTGTTGATGAGCATCGTGAAAACGGTGACAATGGCAGACGCACCGGAGATTACGGTGTATGTATTAATCATGTTATTGTGTTTGTTGATTGCTGCGATTTGCGCGGGGTCTGAGAATGCATTTTTCTCGCATCGCGACAGTGATGTGGAGGATTTGCGGGACGACAAGACGGTGGCATCGAAAATGATTTTATCGATTTTGGAGCGGCCCAAGCATTTATTAGCTACGATATTGTTGCTGAACAGCTTGGTGAATGTCGCTTTTGTTCTGATTAGTATCTTGCTGACCGAGAAATTATTTGATTTGGAGGCTTTGCCGTGGCTAAAGTTCTTTGTGGAGGCGATTGTGGTCACCATTATCATTTTGGTTTTTGGCGAGGTGATGCCTAAGGTATTTGCGACGCAGCATTATAGGTCATCGGCGCGTTTTCTGGTGTATCCAATGCGCACATTTACTTGGGTTTTATGGCCATTTACCCACTTGCTCGTGAAGTTTGGGTCGGTGTTGGAGCGCAGGGTGAAAGTGAGGGCGAATGAGTTAACACCAGAGGAGCTGTCGAGGGCAATTGATATGGCAACCGACGAGGATGATGCGAAGCAGGAGAAGGAGATTTTGAAGGGGATTGTGAATATGGGGACGATTCAGGTGAAGCAGATTATGCGTTCTCGGGTGGATATGACAGCGGTGGCGAAGGATTTAGATTTTCATAAGCTTCTTGGTGTAATTCGAGAGGCTGGATT
>CAJBVU010000019.1 GCA_903959115.1 uncultured Bacteroidota bacterium | reverse complement strand
CCCGAATTCGGGGCTTTTTCATTGGTTGATGGGCTGGGGGCGAGGCGGAGCCGAGCCCCCAGAAGCGGCGGGAATCCGCCGCCCTCATTGCTTGCGATTACAATATTTTATAAGGAAAAGTCACTTCCACATCGGTGTCGCCCACGGCGCAAGTGCCATTTTTGGTGCCGGGTTGATGCTTCAATCGAACAACCACCACCCCAAAATCCTTACCCATGGGCTTCCATTCTGTTGATAGTCCAATGGGTAGGTTGTTTTTGTCTTTGTCGGTGGCGCTAATCGACAAACCCGCAGGAGGCAAGGATAGGCTGGAAATATCATAGCATACAAAATGGTCTTGCGCCTCGTTTTTTACTTCCAAGGTAATGTCTTCTTTGTTGCCATTTTGCTCGTTCCAGAATTCGAGAGTTCCCACATAGGCATCGCCACCGGGGGTGATTTGTCCCAACTTGATAGTGTCTGGCAACACTGGGGCATTTCCACCGGCACCGTCGAGATCTTGCCAAGTGTGCACCATTGGCGTTCCTCCGGCTACACTGAGCGATAGTTTCACTGTTGTGATGAGGTCTCCCTCATCTTTTTTGTTGTTGCAAGCGCTGAAAGTGACAGCAGTTAAAATGCTCATGGCGGCTACGGCCAAGAAGCTAAAGTGGTTATTTTTTTTGATTTTGTTTGTGTTTTTCATGATGTGTAATTTTAAAATTTGTTTGTTTTTAATCGATGTTTTTTGATGAATTGTTTGAATGGCGATGCTCATCGTGCAACATGCCTTCATGGTTGTGTTCTTGGTGATGGTGTACATCGTACAGCCATTTGATGCCCACGTTCATGCCGGATTGATTGGTGAAATACCGGAATCGGTCCATGTAATCGCGGTAGGCCTTGTTGCCCAAATTCTCGCCGTAAATTATCCAATGCGCGTGCTGATCATGTCCTTGTGTATTTAGCTGCAATTGCGCATTTAATAATACGTATCCATTTGGTGGCGGCAGAAAATCGCTACCCGCCGTATAGAATGGTTGTTTGCCTACGCCCACCGTTTCTAACAATAAAGTTGCGTGCGACCAGCGTTTGTTGATTTGGATACTTCCTTTCGGACACGGCAAGAAATTGGGGTATCGCACATCAGTACCTTGCTTTATCCGCGCATAAATTCCGCCTGCTCTCAACGAGATTTGTAAACCACGACTGGCCCATTTTTGCGAATACTGGATTTCGGCCCCGGCATACTGCGTGGGCAGTTGTTTGTATTCATAGCCAGGGAAAGCGCCTCGAACAGTTAAGACGGGGGTGGCCATCGGAAATAAGGCGATGAAATTCTGCGATTGCTGGTAGAATGTAGTGGCCCTGATTTCGTGTGATCTTCCGGATAACAACCATAATAACTCGATTTTTTGACCTGTTTCTGGCTTCAGCGTGGTGTTGCCTTCTTCATAAGAAGCCGCCCCATGGTGAACTCCGCGGGTGTATAGTTCGTTTATACCTGGGGCACGCCAAAGTTGGCTGAAATGCAATTGCAATTGCTGATTGCCCATTTCTTTGATAAACGAATAGGCCGCTGACGGACCAAAATTCCGCTGCCACGTTTCTGTTGTCTGCCCGTTTGATTTGGGGAATACGTTCCGAATCAAATAATCGCTCCGCAATACCAGGCTGTGTTGTGCACGCACGTTGGTAGTGTTGCTGAAATGCCAATGCAAATTGGGCTGCCATTGCTGATAATCAGGTAGGAAATAATAACCGGAATATCGCTGCCATTGGCTGGTGTTCTGGAATACCCATTTCGAATGCCATTGCGCGGCTTTGTGAATCCTTGAGAAACCGGTATACTGATTGATTGTACCTTGCCACAAGTTCAACTGAGCAAATGATTTTGCACTGCTGCGGTGGGGGTCGAATTCCCAACGCTGGTTCATCTGGATTGCGAATTTGTGGTGTATCAAATATTTACCCAATACCTCATTGCGGTTGTTGTAACTGGCTTGAAAATTGCCTGCTTGCTGCATTGGTTTGTTGATGCGGTAACTGAATGGTGCATCATTCAATGGTTGGGTTCTTTGCATCGCATGGAGTAGGTCGTTGACATTGCCAATGTGACTCTCAGAGAAAATACCCCCTCGGAAGAAATAGGCTTTCACATGGAACTCGCGCTCGGCTTTTGCCTTCAAGCCCCAATAACCTCGTTCGCTGTTCCACAAATTGCCGTACGATACACTTGCCTCTTGCGTGGCGGTATTGCTTAGGGTGTGGGTGGGGGTATTGTAATTTCCAGTCATTTTACCCGAATAAAGCCAATAGTGTCCTTTTCCGTATGGGTGATGGTCTTTTTGGGGCGATTGGCTTTCTCTGCCTTGTATGTACCGACCCGCAATCTGGATTCCACCCCCATTGGTTTGGGTTGATAGCAATTGGGTATAATCACGGTTGAATTGGTGAAAATCATAGTGGTTCACAAAGTTGATGGCGTTACCCCAAGCGTCGGCGGCAATGGCCAGTGCTTCTGTTCCCCTTAGCAGTTGAACCGTTTGTGCCCCCCACAAGTCCATTTCAGGCGCATGATCCAAGCCCCAGGTTTGTCCCTCCATTCGGAAGCCATTGCTCAATAGAGGCAAACGTTGTCCAAACATTCCTTGAACCACCGGTTTGCCGATGCCCATACCGGTTGATAGGGTTTGATTCATGGGGAGGGGTTCTAGCGATCGGGCCAAATTTTGCAGAGGCATGGCTTGGAGTTGCGCACTGTGAAGAGCGTCGCCCTGGGTATTGGCTCGGGCCCGTATCTGAACCGAGGTAAGGGTCTCCGTTGAAAATGGGTCGCCAGATAAGTCTTCTTTCCCCGGAATGACAAAGCTGCTGTCCCCGTCTCCATGCAAAATCACAACATAGCAGTCGCGAAACTCGATTTCTTCAGGCGATTTACTCAATAATATCAGGTGATGATGTTTTCCTTGATAGTTAATTTCTACATCGGTGGTGGTGGAACACAAGCCTTTCAATGTGGCATACCCATCGACATCAGCATGGATGATGGAGTGGCTTAATTCTACGAATACTTCGGCACCTTCAGCGGGTTTGCGATCGATGGCATTGGCGCTATCTCCTTTTTTTATAAAGGGTTGCGACATCTCGGTGAGGATTCTTAGACGCAAAAAATAGGGACAGTCCTTTCTCTGGGCGATGCTATCGCCAAAGCAAAGAAGTGCTATGATGGAAATGAAAATCCGTTGAAACATGCGGTTTGGTTTAATTACTTCGTAGAATCGAGGCCATTAAACGCAAGGGGGTGCTTTGTTCTTGGGTTGTTCAGCGGAAATGAAAATCACCAAAGGCGCTATGGCTGGTGGATTGATTTGATAAAATTGTACGGGTTGGGTAAGTGGGTGGTAATGTGTAACATCTGCCACCACTTTGGTGAAATCGCAAACGGCGCAATCTTCCGAAATGTGGGATTGTGCATCGCAATCATGCGAATGAAAGTGCACAACGCCGTGCTCGTGATAGGTGAGTTCGGCCCAGTTGAATTCAAAGTGTTTGTGATGGATGTTTCCTTGAAAAACAAGGAAAAGCAGAATACATAAGCGAGCGATATGGGTGCGACACCCTTGCATCGAAATGGCTTAGGCCAACTGCTGGAGCTGGTTTGTCATAACGCGTAACTCATCACGGTTGAGGGCGTTGTCTGACTTTACGCAAAGAGCCAAGAAATATGCAAAATTCTCTTCTGGAGTCTCGATTTCTTCTGCCAATTCAGTGTCAAAAGAATCGTTTGATTCCAAATGCTGCCAGGCCAAACGCAATGCGCGTGTCACCAAAGGATCGTTTTCCTGAAGTGCATGTTCGCGAGCTGCCTGCAACTGAGGGATAAGGGTCTCGGCAGAAATACCGTTTTTCTCTACACTTTCGATAGCGCTGTTGAGTATGTCGTTGGCTTCTTTGGTACGCATAATTGTATAAAGTGCAAAGATAACGATTTTTTGGATTATTTCGGAGAGAACCGTGTGGCCAAAAATACCCCGCCCATGATTAGGGTCATCGTAGCGACTTTGGATACTGTTAAAGTGTCTGCTCCAAGCAATACCGCAATGATGCTAGCCATAACAGGCTGAAGGTAGATGTACAATCCCGCAAGTGTGGGTCCCGCTTTTTTTACCGCGTAGGAATTGAGTAAGTAGACTAAGAAACTCGTAAAGAATAGGACATAAACAACTTTGGTACTAATGTTTGGTGTAAAAGCATGGAAATCGGTGTGCAATAATGCCATCCCGCCGATGGGCAGCATATACAGCGTGCCAAAGGTAAAAGTGATCTTATTGATGGTGATGGGTTTGTAAAAATGGGCGATGCGTTTTACACGGACCAAATAGATGGCGTAGAACAGCGCGTTGACAGCCACATAGAGGTCGCCCATTAATGTTTCCTTGTTAAATACTGCGCCTTTGCCAATCATCAACCAAATACTGCCGGCAGCTGCAATGATTGTTCCTACGATGAACCAAGGTTTAGGGTAGGCTTTGACACGGATATGGTCGAATATGCCCACAAATAGCGGAGTGACAAGCATCAAGATGGCGCCGTTGATTGGGTGGGTGAGGGCCAAGCCGTGAAAAAATAAATACATGTTGGCGCTTGTACCAAAAAATCCGCAGATTGCGAGTTCTTTGCCATGGGCTTTCCAGTCGATTTTTTCTGAGGTTTGGGTCAGCGCGACCAGATAAAATAGTGTTGTTGCGGTGATTACGCGAAGCATTACGAAGGCTTCAGGCCGCAAATAGTTGGGCATGATTTGACCGGCCCAGGAAAAAAGGATGGCATAAAGCAGGCTTACGAAAAACAGAGCGATGTGCACGCGCATCATGACCAGCCTTTTGATTTTTTTATGTTTTCGTAGGCTTGTTGAACCTTAAGAAATTTGGATTCTGCGGCTTTTCGTTCTGCAACGTCTAGTCCACCCAATCTGTCTGGGTGAAAGCGCATCACCATTTTGCGATAGGCTTTTTTTGCTTCTTCTTCGGTGGCTGAGGTGCTGATCTCTAAAATCTGAAAATCGCCATCGGGGGACGAAATAAACATCGCACGAATGGAAAGGTAATCGGGGGTACTGATGCCAAGTTGCGTCGCAATTTGCTGGAGGAGATTGATTTCAGGGGCAGAGATGTCGCCATCTGCGCGGGAAATTCTAAAAAGTACGTGAAGCAATTCTAATCTAGGGGAGTAGCCCATGCGGTTGCGCAGGTTTCGGCAGACTTCGGCTAGGTTATGCGACTGTTTGAGGTAATCGCGAAGTCGGAGCAATAGCATTCTGGCTTCTTCTTCGCCATAGGTGCGTATAAGCATCGATTTAACTAAATCGAGTTCGCTTCTAAGGACTGACCCGTCGGCATTCATAGTGGCTGCTATCAAGATAAGCAGGGAGTTTTTGAAATCAGAAGGCGGGTAATTATCGCTGTAATAATCTTGGCTATGGCTTCGTTGTTGATAGGTGCTGCTGGTTTTGTTTCGTTCGCTTTCAGGTGTGTTTACGAAATCGATGTACATGCCAACGAGAAAGCCTATGACTGCGCCTGTGGGGCCTGAGGACATGAGGCCAAGGACGGCACCGGCGATGGAAAACTGAAATTTCACTGTTTGATTGGGGGATTGGTTGAAGAAATAATTTGCGGGTTTACGATAGGTTGAGGGGCTGACTTTCCGGTTGAGCTTGGTGTTAACGATTGTTGAAATCGCTCAATTTTTTAAGTCGGTTGTGCAAAACGATGTCTTGAATCACCCAAAGCAGGGGGTCGCCCGATTCTTTGGCCCAATAAATATTGGTTTCTTTGGTTTTGAGTTTGCCATTTTTCTCTTCCATACTATAGGTTTCACCGGCGGTAATGTCCATGGGGTAAATGGTGATGGTTTTAGCGGCTTGAGAGGTGAAGGTATATTCAAAAATCACGACGGGTTGGGATTGGGTTATTAGTTTGATGGCGTTTGGGTTGTTATTAATACCGGCTGGCTCGCCCGCTTCGCGGGCGAGCGTTTTAGACAATTCCAAATAACCCGCGATCAAGCTTTGGTTGGCAGCTATGGGTTGGTTGCTAATGTTTTTTAATTCGATGCGATCATGGTCTTGTGTGATCGTAAATGATTCTTGGGGTTGGGAGGGGTAGGTGACTTTTATCGATTTAATGTCGGCGACGGACGCATCGATCATAAACATGGACCGCCAGAGTTGAATATTGGTGTTGAAATAGGGCGTAAGGTAGCCAACAAATCCGGGGACCGTAATTTCGCAGGGTCGTTCCGTGCCAGGGAAATACATATAGGTAGCGTCTTGGGTTGGTGTGGGGAATCCAACGTATAGGGTATGGACTTCTTTATTGTCCTGGGAGAAGATGACTTTTGTGCCATTTAGTGCGATATCTTTGGTTACGGTTTCTTTTGAGGCGTCGGCTACGGGACATTTTACTTGCAATTGTGGCATTGCCCAATAGAGTAATTCATGAATTGCATGGGTATCGGCTGGGAAAGATTGGGTTTCTGTGCGGACAATCCAATGCTCATTAATTTTTTCTATTGATAGATAAGGCAGTTTGGTATTGTTGGGGGAGAAGGTGATTTTGGTAATTTTCTGTGGTGATTTGAGCGCAAATATGTCGTGGGAAATCGCGGTAGTGCTGTTGATATTCCGCCATAACACAAAGGTAATGAGGATGGCAGAGACCAATAGGGTTGCGGCGATAAGGATGCGTTTTTGCATAGGCTACAAAGGTATAAAAGAAATTGTTGAGGCAATATTGGTAATTGAGGAAATGGTGTTTTTGGGGGACGGATGAATTGGACAGTAAAATTTATGTGTAAAAAATGCAAGAAGGGTTTGTCAATTCATAAATAAATACTATTTTTGCAGTCCTTTTTGGGATAGTGGCCTCGGTCACACACGTTCTTAAGGTTAAAAGCCACCATAGCTCAGCTGGTAGAGCAACTGACTTGTAATCAGTAGGTCGTTGGTTCGATCCCGACTGGTGGCTCCAGATATAAAAGTGCAACCGATCAAGGGGAAACCTTGGATTTATTGGGGGCATCGCATAGCGGCAATTGCGGCGGACTGTAAATCCGCTCCTTCGGGTTCAGTGGTTCGAGTCCACTTGCCCCCACTACACTTTTATATCTAAAACGCGGGAGTAGCTCAGTTGGTAGAGCGACAGCCTTCCAAGCTGTAGGTCGCGAGTTCGAGCCTCGTCTCCCGCTCGCATCGAAACAAAGGTTATCCTTTGTGGGGATAAGCCGATGTAGCTCAGGGGTAGAGCGTTTCCTTGGTAAGGAAAAGGTCAGGGGTTCAATTCCCCTCATTGGCTCAAACAACAAAAACAACACAAAACAAACAACTATGGCAAAAGAAACATTTGACCGTTCCAAGCCGCACTTGAACATTGGTACTATTGGTCACGTAGACCACGGTAAGACCACTTTGACTGCGGCCATCACTACTGTACTGGCCAAGGCTGGTCTTTCTGAAATGCGTTCATTCGAGTCAATCGACTCTGCTCCTGAGGAGAAAGAGCGCGGTATTACAATTAACACGGCTCACGTTGAGTATTCAACTGCTGCGCGTCACTATGCTCACGTTGACTGTCCAGGTCACGCCGACTATGTAAAGAACATGGTAACGGGTGCTGCACAGATGGACGGTGCGATTTTGGTGGTTGCGTCTACAGACGGTCCAATGCCACAGACACGCGAACATATCTTGTTGGCTCGTCAGGTTGGTGTTCCTCGTTTGGTTGTATTCATGAACAAAGTCGACATGGTAGACGATCCAGAAATGTTGGATTTAGTTGAAATGGAGATGCGTGAATTGTTAGAATTCTACGAATTCTCATCGGACACTCCAATTATCCGTGGATCTGCTTTGGGTGGATTGAATGGAGACGAGAAGTGGGTTGCTACTATCATGGAATTGATGGCGGCAGTAGATGAGTGGATTCCAGTTCCACCACGTTTGGTGGATCAGCCTTTCTTGATGCCTGTAGAAGATGTATTCTCGATCACTGGTCGTGGTACAGTTGCTACTGGTCGTATCGAGCGTGGTGTGATCAACGTTCAAGACGCTGTAGAAATCATCGGATTTGGTTCAACATTGACATCAACTTGTACTGGGGTAGAAATGTTCCGTAAGTTGTTGGATCGTGGTGAAGCGGGTGATAACGCTGGTATCTTGTTGCGTGGTATCGATAAAAATGATATCCGTCGCGGTATGGTTATCTGTGCTCCTAAGTCAGTTACTCCTCACAAGAAGTTCAAAGCTGAGGTATACGTATTGAGCAAAGAAGAAGGTGGACGTCACACTCCATTCTTCAACAAGTACCGTCCACAGTTTTACTTCCGTACTACAGTCGTAACTGGTGAAATCAGTTTGCCTGCAGGTACAGATATGATCAT
>CAJBVU010000018.1 GCA_903959115.1 uncultured Bacteroidota bacterium | reverse complement strand
TGTGATCGATACGATGGCTTCTTCGTCGTAGGGAGCCAATGTACGCAAATCCAAAACCTCCACCTGGCCGGCAAGATTTTTCGCCGCATTCATCGCCCAATAAACACCCATACCATAAGTAACAACCCCAACAGATTCGCCTCTTTCAACCGCTTCTTCACTCGCTTCCAATGCCACCCTCGCTTTTCCAAAAGGTACCAAATAGTCCTCATCGGGTTCAATTGTTTTGGCCGCATCCGTTCCTGGAACCTTGCTCCAATACAATCCTTTGTGCTCAAACATCACCACGGGGTTGGGATCGTAATAGGCCGATTTCATTAACCCTTTCATATCCGCCGCATTGCTTGGATAGGCAATTTTGATTCCCTTGATGGGCAGCAATGAACTCTCTACCGTTCCACTATGATAAGGACCGCCACCGCCGTACGCGCCCGTTGGTACGCGGATCACACTGGCCACAGCGAATTTTCCCATACTCAAATAAGAGCTCTTGCTCAGTTCAGTCACCAATTGGTTTACACCCGGCCAGATATAATCGGCAAATTGAATTTCTACAATGGGCTTTGCACCCACAGCACTCATTCCTGCCGTACTTCCAACGATATATGCCTCTTGAATGGGTGTATTGAAAACCCTGTCTTTTCCGTATTTGTCGGCCAAAGTCGCCGCTTCCCTAAACACGCCTCCCAAACGATGGCCTACATCTTGACCGTACAACAACGATTCTGGGTGTTTTCTCAAAATCTCATCCACCGCATGCAATGCCGCGTCCACCATCATCACAACCTCAGCGCCTTCAGGCGACCTTTCTCCGGTCTCGTCAATCACTTCCGTTGGTGCCAATACATGATCCATTAAAGTGGATGGCTTTGGATCTTCCGCAGCTTTCGCCTTTTCAAAATCATTAAAAACCCTTTGCTCCGCCTTCAATCGGATGGCTTCCAATGCTACCTCTGATTCACCCAATGTCAGCAAAAGCTCCTTCATTCTTGGTAAAGGATCTTGACGCATTTGCTTCTCTAAATCATCCCTATACCACTCACTTCTCACGCCACTGGTATGATGCCCCAACAAAGGCACTTTCACATGCACCAAAATCGGCGCACGCTCATTTCTAACAAATTCGATGGCCTTCTCCATCTCGTCGTAACACTGCACGAAGTCGCTTCCATTGACGCGTACACGTCGCATCCCCTTAAAGCCCAACGCATAGTCAAACGCATCCATCGCCCGCATCTCATCGCCGCTGGCAGAAATCCCCCAATCGTTGTCTTGAATCAGATACAAAATGGGCAACTTATGCAACACGGCCATCTGAAAAGCTTCCGCTACTTCGCCTTCTGTCACCGAGCCATCGCCCAAAGAACAAAGTACGATGGGTTTTTCGGCACTGGTAATTAAACCCTGACTTTCCAAATATTTAATACCATGGGCTGCACCCGTTGCTGGAATGGTTTGCATCCCCGTAGCCGAACTTTGGTGTGGCATTTTTACCATTTCCGGGCGGTTCAACGAAGGGTGAGCGTAATAAGTTCTTCCGCCACTAAACGGATCGTCCCACTTGGCTAACAATTGCAGCATCAATTCGTAAGGTTGCATTCCTGCCGCCAACAACATGGATTCATCCCGATAATAGGGATACGCATAATCGATATTTTTTAGGTGAAAAGCCGCAGCAATCTGTATCGCCTCATGCCCTTTTGAAGTACTATGAACATACTTCGCAATCGGTCGATTTTCCTCATAAATGCTTGCCATGGCACGGGCAGTACAAATCAAATCCCAAGCCTTTAGCAATGTTTCCTTACCTACCATAATATAGGTGCAAGTTTACGGAAAATTCACGGCAGGATTTTCATTTGGAAACCAGAAGTTCCATCGATTTTGTATTTGTTTGCTATATTGCACCGATTAAACCCATTTTATTGCCCATGAAACAACCAATACTACTGATAATTTTTGGCTTATTTTCAATCCTTCAAACCCAAGCCCAGACTCAAGATTCTACTTCACCCAAAAAGGTAGATCGAATTGGTGAAGTTGTAATCAAACAGAATCGACTCAAAGAAAAGCTCAAAGAATCTCCCCTCACCGTAGAAAGTATGGGAGCCCAGAGTATACGCGAAACCCCCGCCTCAGATTTTTATGAAGCCCTCGGTCACCTTAAAGGAGTGGACGTAACCAGCGCCAGCTTGGGTTTCAGAATCGTGAATACCCGCGGATTTAACAGTACCAGTCCTGTGAGGACGCTGCAAGTGATTGATGGGGTCGACAACCAATCTCCCGGTCTGAACTTCTCCCTCGGAAATTTTCTGGGTGCCAGCGAACTCGATGTCATCAATCAAGAAATTGTGGTGGGTGCCTCCAGCGCATACTATGGACCAGGTGCTTTCAATGGGGTAATCTCAATGACAACCAAAGACCCATTTAAATATCAAGGACTTCAAGTAAAGCAGAAAGTTGCCGAGCGCGGGCTCACCGAAACGGCCATCCGCTATGCAAAAGCCTTTGGAGGCAAGCCCGGACAAGAGCGTTGGGCCATGAAAGCCAACCTTTTCTATATGAAAGCCTATGATTGGGAAGCCGATAACATGGATGCTGTAAAATCGGGTGGACCCATGGATAGCGTTAACAATAGAATGAATCCCGGTGGCTACGATGCCGTGAATCGTTACGGCGATGAAATTCTCAGACCCGGAGAAAACGATGCCACTGCAAAATCCCAAAAATTCGACTACCCCGGTTTGATGCGCTTCAACCGACAAGGCTATGAAGAAAAAGACATCGTAGATTACAATACCTACAATTTTAAAACTTCTTTCATGACCGCCTACCGTCCTAAACCCGATGGTGCACGTCAGTTCGAATACCAAGTCAATTACGGAATGGGAACAACAGTATATCAAGGCGATAACCGTTACAGCTTGCGCGATATCAAATTTTTACAAAATCGATTGGAGTACAAAGACAAAAATGGTTTCCTGCGCGTATACGCAACCCATGAAGATGCGGGTAGAACTTACGACGCAGTTTTCACTGCCTTGCTCATGCAAAAAGCGGCCAAACGCGACGATCTGTGGGGCGGTGATTACTACGCACTCTGGAAAAGTCAGTTCGTGCCCAAAATGAAAAAACTACCGGGCTACCCAACCGGAGATTGGTTTTCAAACCCAAATTGGTTCACTGAACTCGATGCCCTAATGGCAAACAACCAAGATTTACTCACCCAATGGCACCAAGAGTGTGCTGGACTTGCCGATAGAAAAAATGACTGGCAAGGCAGACCGCATTTTGAACAACCCAACACATATGATCGCTTCCAACCAGGCACAGCGCGTTACGATTCCCTCAAAAATGCCATCACTTCCCTGAAGAGCTTTGGGGAAGGCGGCAGCGGTTTCTTCGACAAGAGTGCGCTGTACAATGTGCAAGGGGAACACAAATTCAAATTGGCCGATAGAACCAACCTCACCACAGGGTTTTCTGGCAGATTGTATCGCCCCAACTCCATGGGAACCATCTTTTCAGATACAAACGGCCGAGTAATTCGCAACCACGAGTTTGGTGCTTATGCAGGTATCGAACAACGCTCAAGCAACAACAAACTGAAAATCAATGCCACCGCAAGGGTTGATAAAAATCAAAACTTCAATTACATCTTCTCACCCGCCGCATCCATGGTTTACACCCCCGATAAAATCACCTACTACCGTGTGAGTTTATCTGCCGGCGTGAGAAACCCCACACTCGCTGATCAATATCTTTATTATAATGTAGGTAGAGCCATTTTGTTGGGTAACATCACTGGCTACGACAGCATGGTTACTTTGTCTTCTCTATACGATGCGCTAAGTGGTCTCACCACAGACTTGAAAAAACTTCAGTGGTTTGGAGTAGACCCCGTTCGCCCTGAAAAAGTAAAAAGTATCGAAGTGGGCTATAAGTCGTTTCTGTTTTCAAATAAGTTAAACATCGATGCGAGTGCCTATTTTAGTTATTATCAGGATTTTATTGGCTACAAAATCGGATTCGACCCCACCATTGATTATTCAATCAATTATATCAGCGGCGGACAAGTATATCGAATCGCAACAAATGCTGAAACTGCGGTTACCACAACCGGTGCAAGTATTGGAACCAACTATTTCTTTTCCAAAAATTACACCGCGGGAATCAATTATTCATACAATCAATTGAATAAAACTAACAATTTAGATCCTATCATTCCTGCCTTTAACACACCCAAAAACAAGTTTAACCTGAGTTTGAGCGGTCAAAATATCGACATCAAGAAACTGAAGATGAAAGATCTTGGATTCAGCCTCAATTATAAGTGGATTCAAGGATTTACATTCGAAGGAAGCCCACAGTTTACCGGCGATGTACCTACCTATTGGTTGCTTGATGCAATGATTTCTAAAACCATTCCTAAATTTAAGGCGATGATAAAAATGGGCGCAAGCAATATCACTAATAACATGGTAATGCAAGTGTATGGCGGTCCAAGAATTGGTAGAATGGCCTACTTCTCTGTGTACTTTGACTTATAAATTTGTTTATCGAATAGATATTGTAAGATTCAATCAATTCACTAAGTTTGTAAAAAACAAAATAATAAATATGAAAAAAACATTACTCGCTTCCTTGACAGTTGTGTTGGCCTCAAGTGCTTTTTCCCAAATTAAGTATGTGGATCAAGTAATGACTGCTGACAAGATTAAGGTGACAAAAAACGTTAGTTACGGTGACAACTACACTGTATTGACAGGAACTCCTACATTGGCCAGCAAAGTTGCTATGGCCCCAGGTTATGGCTTCGTTGCAATGACAGCCGACATCTATGAGCCACAAGACGGAGCAAGCAATCGCCCATTGATTATTTTCACACACTCGGGTTCTTTCTTACCTCGTTATTCTAACAACAGCCCTGTGGGTTACAAAGACGATAGTGCTACTGTAGCATTCTGTATGTCGTTGGCTCAACGCGGTTACGTTGTTGCTTCTATGACCTACCGCATGGGTTGGAACCCAGCAGCTGCAACTGTTGATTTGCGCAAGCAAGGTATCATCAATGCTGCTTACAAAGGAGTTCAGGATTTGGCTACTTGCGTTCGTTTCATGAAGAAGAGCGTGAAAGAAGGTGGTAACCCTTACAGCATCGACACTACAAAAATTGCTGTAGGTGGTAATGGTACTGGTGGTTATATCACTAGTGCTTACGCTTCTATCGACCGTCAGAGCGAAATCAAGAGCATTAAATTCCGTGATGCTAGCACTGGTAAAGTGATGGTAAACGATACAATGTGGGGTGACCGCACAGGTGTTGGTATCGACAATCCAGCAATGGGTATGTTCTGTAAATCAAACCACGTAGGTTACACTTCTAACGCCCGTTTGGCATTTGCCGTAGGTGGTGCGATTGGTGATTCTGCTTGGATGGAAGCAGGTGAAATTCCAATGATCTGGAGTCATTCTGTAATGGATCCTTTTGCCCCTTACACTACAGGAATGGTTAACGTACCTGGTACTACTTTACAAGTTGTTGAAGTGAGCGGTGGTTTTGATGCCATGAACCGTTGTCAGCGTTTAGGTAACACTTCTCCTTACAAAGGAAAAGTAATGGACGATTACACCCGTGCTGCCAACGTTTTGAACAAAGGTATTGATGGTTTATTCCCAGTTGCGGGTCTTGCCAATGCTTCAGGTCCTTACGAGTGGTACGATACGGCTAAAATCAAAATGTTGCCAAATCCTCCATACAATCCTCCTGTAATTTTGGCTGGTATCAAAGCCTCTAACCCAATGCATGGCAAAGCAAAATCTATGAAATATGTTGATTCAATCATGGGTTACATGGCTCCTCGTATTGCAGTTTCTTTGGGTCTAGTTGCTACAGTAGGTATCGAAAACACCAACTTGGGAACCAACGTAACTTTGGCTCCAAACCCTGCGAAGAACCAATTGATCATCCACAACAACTGGGACAACCGCGTATTGTTGGGTGCTAGCTTGGTAGACATCAATGGTAAAGTGGTTCGTGAGTTCGCTATCAATGGCAACCACAATGTTTACGAGTTGAACGTTCCAACTGGTATTTACGTTGTAAGAATGCAATTCAACGATGGCGTTGGAAGCAGCAAGTTGATGGTTGATTAATTCACCAAAACAAACATCTTAACTCGATTGAATTTCTAAATTATTTAGGGATTCAACTTTAAAAAATAAGAGAGAGGGGCGGCCAATGGCCGCCCCTCTCTTTGTATGTAGCAATTTTACCCCCAACTGTTTATCCGCAGGAAAAAGACAGATAATTATTTCGTGAAGACCATCCCTTTCTAAAACTGCATTCCTACAACGGCAGCCGGTGCTACTTTCCGTTGGAATTCAGTAAATTTGTACTTTTACTGTTTACCCACGAATGTATCCTACACTCAAACAATTAAATTGGCCGCAAATTGAAGCGGAAATACTTGCCTTTTGGGAGCAAGAATCGGTGTTTCAGCAAAGTGTTGATCAACGGAACGGTGCGCCGAGTTTCACCTTCTTTGAGGGACCTCCGAGTGCCAACGGCATGCCCGGCATACACCACGTAATGGCCCGTGCCATCAAGGATATATTTTGTAGATTCAAAACCCAACAAGGATTTCAAGTAGCGCGAAAAGGCGGTTGGGATACCCACGGTTTGCCCATCGAACTGCAAGTTGAAAAGCGTTTGGGTATCAAAAAGGAAGACATCGGAACCAAAATTTCGATGGAAGACTACAACAAGGAATGTCGTGCCGATGTCCTAATGTTCAAAGATCGCTGGGACGATTTGACCCGACAAATTGGCTATTGGGTGGACTTAGATCATCCATATGTGACCTACGAAAACAACTACATCGAGAGTTTGTGGCACTTGTTAAAGCAGCTTTACGATAAGGGTTATTTATACAAAGGCTATACGATTCAACCGTTTTCACCGGCTGCCGGGACTGGACTTTCGAGTCATGAATTGAATCAGCCGGGCACCTACCAGAATGTGAAGGACACCACCATCGTGGCACAGTTTCAGGTGCAAGGAACAGAAAATGAGTATTTCCTCGCATGGACAACTACGCCTTGGACATTGCCGAGCAATACAGCGTTGGCGGTGGGGAAAGACATCGACTACGACCAGATAGAAACGTTTAATCCTTATACAGGAACACAAATCAAGGTCACGCTGGCGTCGGCCTTGGTTGGAAAGTTCTTCAGCGCCGAAGGCGCTGAAGCCCCCCTGGAAAACTATACCCCACAACAAAAAATCCTCCCCTGGAGAAAACTCAATACCCAAAAAGGCTCCGACCTTGAAGGTACCCGCTACCACCAACTCCTACCCTATGCCCAACCCGAGGAAGGCGACGCCTTCCGAGTAATCGTCGGCGACTTTGTATCCACAGAAGATGGTACCGGTATCGTGCACATCGCGCCTAGCTTTGGAGCAGACGATTTTAAAACTGCCCGCGAAAACGGCATCGGCGCCCTAACGCTAGTAGATAAAAAAGGCAAGTTCTTGGATTGTGTCACCGACTTCGCCGGAGAGTACGTCAAAGAAGCCTATCTCAGCGAGGAAGAAAAAGCTGAAGAAGCTCATAAGCAGGGGCGCGACAAATACCTTGGCGTGGATGAGCGCATCGCCATCAAACTAAAACAAGAAAACAAAGCCTTTAAGGTCGAAAAATACGAGCACACCTATCCCCACTGCTGGCGTACCGATAAACCCATCCTCTATTACCCCTTGGAAAGTTGGTTCGTGCGCACCACAGCCGTAAAAGATCGCTTGGTAGAGCTCAACAAAACCATCAACTGGAAACCCGCATCTACCGGTGAAGGCAGATTCGGCAACTGGTTGGAAAACCTAGTGGATTGGAACCTTTCTCGCTCTCGCTTCTGGGGAACACCCCTGCCCATTTGGCGCACCGAAGACGGCAGCGAAGAAATCTGCATCGGCAGCATCGACGAACTCAACAAAGAAATCGAAAAGGCCAACCAAGTCCTTGGTTTACAGCAATCTGCAGAAGATCTCACCCAAGATTTGCACCGCCCGTACGTGGATCGCATTACCCTGGTGAGTGCTTCTGGCAAGGCAATGACCCGCGAACTCGACCTCATCGATGTCTGGTTTGATAGCGGCGCAATGCCCTACGCCCAATGGCATTATCCTTTCGAAAATCAAGAGGTTTTCAAGCAAAACTTCCCCGCCGATTTTATCGCAGAAGGGGTGGATCAAACCCGCGGATGGTTCTTTACCCTCCATGCCCTCGGTACCTTGTTGTTTGATGAAGTCGCGTTCAAAAACGTAATCGCCAACGGACTGGTGCTGGATAAAAACGGCAATAAGATGAGCAAACGCCTAGGCAATGCCATCGACCCCTTTGAAACCGTAGGCAAATATGGCGCCGATGCCGTTCGATGGTATATGGTTACCAACGCGCAGCCATGGGACAATTTAAAGTTTGATATGGATGGAGTGGTTGAATCGCAACGGAAGTTCCTGGGTACACTTTACAATACTTATAGCTTTTTTGCCATTTACGCCAACATCGACCAATACGAATTCAATCCCGATTCGCCCGTAAATAGTTCGCACTTTAGCGAGATGGACCGTTGGATTTTGAGCAAACTCAATTCCTTGATCCAAGAAGTGGAAGCCGCTTTCAACGATTACGATCCCACCCGCGCGGGGAGGGCCATCGAAGATTTCGTGGGTGAACAACTCTCAAACTGGTACGTTCGCTTGTCGCGTCGCAGATTCTGGAAAGGCGAATTAAACGACGATAAAAAGGCCGCTTACGAAACCCTTTATCGCTGTTTGAATACCGTTACCCAGCTTACTGCACCTATCGCACCGTTCTTTAGCGATTGGTTGTATCGCTCGCTCAACGTAACACGCATCAGCCGGAATGAAACCCCAGCGAGTGTCCACTTGACCGAGTGGCCAAATACCGATGCTACCGCCATCAATCCAAAGTTGGAGACCTCTATGGAATTGGCGCAGCAAGTATGTAGCTTGGTGTTGAGTTTGCGTAAAAAAGAGAAAATCAAGGTGCGACAGCCCTTGCAGAAAATCCTATTCCCTGCGGATAAACTTGAGGTGAAAGAGGCCGTGCAACACATGGCGGAACTCATTTGCTCTGAGGTGAATGTGAAGGAAATCGAATACGTATCGGCCAATCACCCGAGCTTGGTGAAAAGCATCAAACCAAATTTCAAGACCTTAGGTAAAAAATTGGGTGGGGAAATGAAGGCGATGGCAGCCATCGTTCAGGGTTTTTCGCAAGAACAAATCCGTCAGTTGGAAAACGACCAACAAATCACAGTGAATTTGAACGGAAATCCCACCGAATTGCAAATGGAGGATGTGGAAATCGTAACCCAAGATATGCCGGGTTGGTTGGTTGCTTCTGAAAATGGAACTACGGTTGCTTTGGATATCACAATTAGCGAAAGTCTGCATTTGGAAGGCATGGCCAGAGAATTTGTGAATCGAATTCAGAACCTCAGAAAAGACATCGGATTGGATGTTACAGATAAAATTCATGTTAAATACAAAGCCGATAATGCATTGGTAGAAAGTGTAAAGCATTTTAACACTTATATTTGTGGCGAAGTATTGGCCCTGTCGATTCAAGAAACTGAAGAAGACAGTGAGCACGTGCTTGATGTGTACGATTACCCCGTTCATATCACCTTAATGAAAGTTTAGTTATGGAAAAAGAAAAGACCAGGTACAACGATGAAGAACTGCAAGAGTTCAGAGAAATCATCTTGAAAAAAATGGAAATCGCCAAGGATGAGTTCAAAACCATTCAAAACAATCTTAGAGATGGTAACCAAGGCGGTGGGGATGGTACAAACAACAATTACCTTACCTTAGACGATGGCGCCGATACCTTTGAGAAAGAAAATCTCAATCAGTTGGCTGCCCACCAATTAAAATTTATCAAAAATTTGGAAGCCGCTATCGTTCGCATCGAAAACAAAACCTATGGTATTTGTAAAACTTCAGGAAAGCTTATTCCTAAAGAAAGATTGCGCGCCGTACCCCATACTACGCAAACCATCGAGGCCAAATTGAAGCGTTAATACCCCTTGTCGAACATTTCTGTATCCCCGTTTAAAACCCGGAAATTCATTATTCCGGTGGTGCTAATATTGACGCTCCTCAGCATCGATCAATGCATAAAAATTTATGTCAAATCCCACTTTATGTTGGGTGAAATCCTCCCCATTTTTGGCGATTGGTTTAAAATTTATTTCATCGAAAACGATGGCATGGCCTATGGAATGAAGCTCTTTGGCGGTGGCAAAGTGGGCAAATTAATACTCACATTGTTCCGCATCATCGTATCATGTGTGGGATTTTGGTACCTGGTTAAAAGCATCAAAAACAATGCGCACTGGGGATTGCTACTGTCGCTGTCGCTCGTGCTTGCCGGTGCTTTGGGCAATATCATCGACTCTGTTTTTTACGGAGTAATCTATGCTGCTGATAACCAATATATTGGTAGTTGGTTTGAAGGACAGGTAGTTGATATGTTCTATGCTCCACTCTGGGAAGGTCACCTACCAGAATGGTTGCCGCTGTGGGGTGGCCAGTTTTTTGTCTTCTTTTCTCCCATCTGGAACTTCGCCGATGCTTGCATTACAGTAGGTGTCGCCGTGATGATCATCGGTCAGAATTCATTCTTCTCTAAGGACTCCATCGAAATGGCCTTTGGAAGCAACAAACCAGCTCAACCTGAAGCGTCGAATATTGAAGAAACAACCGCCGAAAGCACCGAGGAAACACCCAACAACAACCCAAGCGATTCTCCCCAATAATATCGCGAATTTTGGCTAATTTTGCAAGCCAAATCGCATGGAAACTACCCTTAACGAACAACAACTACTTCGCCGTCAATCGCTCGAACAATTAAGAGCCCTTGGCATCGATCCTTACCCCGCTGCCCTTTACCCCGTAAATTGCTTGGCAATCGATATTCGTAAAGATTACGAAAACAGCTCGGAAGATCAGAAATGGAAAGAAGTGGTTTTGGCAGGTCGCCTAATGACCCGTCGTATCATGGGAAAAGCCGCATTTGCTGATTTGCAAGACTCTAGCGGTCGTATTCAAATCTATGTGAACCGCGATGAAATCTGCCCAGACGAAAACAAGGATCTTTACAATACCGTATTCAAAAAATTGCTCGATATCGGTGATATCATTGGCGTAAAAGGCCATGTATTCACTACACAAACCGGTGAACTTTCGGTGCATGTAACTGAGCTGATGCTTTTATCAAAATGCCTCAATCCATTGCCTTTGCCAAAACAAGACGCCGAAGGAAATGTATACGATGCATTTAGCGACCCCGAAGCCCGTTATAGAATGCGCTATGTGGATTTGGTTGTCAACCCCCAATTCAAAGAAACGTTTATCAAACGAACCAAAGTGATTCAAAGTTTGAGAAACACCTTCAATAGTAAAGGCTACCTCGAAGTAGAAACTCCAATTCTTCAGACCATTCATGGGGGTGCTGCCGCAAGGCCGTTTATGACCCATCACAATGCCCTAGATATTCCTTTGTATTTGCGTATCGCCAATGAATTGTTCCTAAAACGTTTGATCGTTGGAGGTTTCGATGGTGTGTATGAGTTTGCAAAAAACTTCCGCAATGAAGGCATCGATCGCACGCACAACCCAGAATTTACCGGTTTGGAGATCTACGTTGCCTACAAAGACTACTATTGGATGATGGACTTCGTAGAAGAAATGCTCGACACCTGCGCAATGGATGTCGCCGGTTCAACCACCGTAATGGTAGGTGAAAATGAAATTTCTTTTGCTAAGCCTTATGCCCGTTTGACAATGGCTGAAGCGATTAAGAAATATGGCGATATAGATATCGAAGGAAAGTCAGAGGCCGAATTGGGTGCCGCAGCCAAAAATTTAGGCTGTGAAGTCACCGCGCAAATGGGTGTCGCTAAGTTGATCGATGAAATTTTCGGTGCCTGCGCAGAAAAGCATTTGATCCAACCCACATTCATTACCGATTACCCCATCGAAATGAGTCCGCTTACAAAAAAGCATCGCTCCAAGCCAGGATTGGTTGAACGATTTGAACTCTTTGTGAACGGAAAGGAAATTGCAAATGCATATACCGAGCTAAACGACCCTATCGACCAACGAGAAAGGTTCGAAGACCAACTTGCATTGGCAGCCCGTGGCGACGAAGAAGCGATGGCATACGACCATGATTTTGTGAGGGCGCTGGAATATGCGATGCCACCTAGCAGTGGTTTGGGTGTAGGAATTGACCGCCTTACCATGATGCTTACGAATCAGCAGAGCATTCAAGAGGTATTGTTCTTCCCGCAGATGCGTCCTGAAAAGTTCGACTGATGTTTGAAATCGGCGACGATGAGCGGAAAGTATTACTCTGCCTAATTCATGCAGAAACTCCCATTACAGTGATGGAGGATACCGGCATACAGATTAATGTCACCGTTGACATCATTCGTCAGTTGCATCATTATCGATATATCAAAGCGATTGGCAAAGACGACAAAGTGCTAAGTTCCTTTGACATTGATAAAATTCGTAAAACCCGATTTCAACTCACCGCCAAGGGTTTTGATGAAATTAGTGGTTAAATAATTGTGATATTCAGCAGGAGTTGTCCACCCCACTTGGGGATTTTCCGCCGATAAACTATATTCGCACAAGCCAAAATCCGTTTAAAAATTACCCATGTCTGAAATAGCAAAAATTATCGTAGAAGGAAAAGAGTACGAATTCCCAGTAATCGTTGGAACCGAAGGTGAAAAAGCCATCGATATCAGCAAGTTGAGGGATTTAACGGGACATATCACTTTAGATATTGGTTTTAAAAACACAGGATCTACCAAAAGTGCTATCACATTTTTGGATGGTGAATTGGGAATTTTGCATCACCGCGGATATTCAATTGAAGATTTGGCTGAGCATGCATCATTCTTAGAAGTATCCTATTTGTTGCTTTATGGAAAATTGCCCAATGTAACAGAATTTGCAGAATTTGAAAATGCGATTAGCGAACATACCTTGGCAAATGAAGGTTTGGAAGCCATGTTCAAAGCATTCCCAACAGGGTCTCACCCAATGGGTCAGCTTTCAAGTATGGTTGCTGCATTGGGATTGTACTATCCAAAGGCCTTAAACCCACATCGTCCAGAAGAAGCAATCAACAGAACCATCATTCGTTTGATGGCCAAAATGCCTACAATCTGTGCGATGATCTACAAAAAACGCAATGGTCATCCTACGGTGTATCCAAAAAATAGCTTGGATTATGTGGCCAACTACCTCAATATGACCTTTGGTCAGGTGACAATGCCAGAGTACGAGCCAGATCCAGTATTGGTTAGTGCGATGAACAAATTGTTGATTTTACATGCCGATCACGAGCAAAACTGTAGCGCAAGTACAGTTCGCGTAGTAGGTAGTTCACAGTCAAATTTATATAGTAGCATCTCTGCAGGTATTTCAGCGCTTTGGGGTCCTTTGCATGGCGGCGCAAACCAAGAAGTTTTGGAAATGCTTGAGCAAATTCAAAATGATGGAGGCGACGTTCAAAAATGGATCAACAAAGCGAAAGATAAGAACGATCCTTTCCGTTTGATGGGCTTCGGTCACCGCGTTTATAAGAACTTTGACCCTCGCGCTAAAATCATCAAAAAAGCGTGCGACGATGTATTGGAAAAACTTGGCGTGAATGACCCAGTATTGGAAATAGCAAAGCAATTGGAAGAAGCTGCTCTTACAGATCCATATTTCATTGAGCGTAAATTGTTCCCTAACGTAGATTTCTATTCAGGAATTATTTACCGTGCAATGGGCTTCCCAACTGATTTCTTTACCGTATTGTTCTCATTGGGCCGCCTTCCGGGTTGGATCAGCCAATGGCAGGAAATGCGCAAAGAAAAGCAACCCATCGCTCGCCCTCGCCAAATTTATACTGGTGAAACCATCCGCCCATTTGTGGCGATGAAAGATCGCATTTAATCATTTTGTTCCTATAGGAGTGGCAAACAGACATCCGAATGGATGTCTGTTTGTGTTTTAGAGCACCGCATCCCCATGAATTTCGATTTTGACAGAAATATCGTGTGAAATCCGAAATTTCATCGACAAAACAACGTCTCAGTTGTTAACTCACCAATTACCTTTGCAAACCCAATGCGCCGCACCTTATTTACGCTATTTACATTTTTTCTGATTCATGCCAGTTTTGCACAAAATCTTACCTTATCCGGCTATGTCAAAGACAGCTTAAATAGGGAAACCCTCATCAAAGCACAAATCGTTGGTACAACACCAAGCGGATTAGAATTCAGAAGCAGCACCAATAGCTACGGATTTTTCAGCATCACATTACCCTCGGGACCCATTCAAATCACTGTTGCGGCCGCCGCTCACCAAATTTTCACCGAATCGTTTGATATAACGCAAAACATCGAACGAAATTATTACCTAGCGCCGGAATCGGACCAGATAGGGACGGTGACAATTAAAGCGAAGAAAAACGACAATGTAAAATCCCTAGATATATCCACCCAAAGCATTTCGGGGCAAACAATCAAAAAAATCCCTGCGTTATTGGGTGAAGCGGACGTAATCAAAAGCATTCAACTCCTTCCAGGTGTAACCACCGTTGGTGAAGGCGCCTCTGGCTTTAATGTTCGCGGTGGCAGTATAGATCAAAACCTTGTCCTGATGGACGAAGCCCCTGTTTTTAACTCAGCGCACTTGTTCGGTTTCTTTTCGATCTTTAATCCCGATGCCGTAAAAGATGTTGAACTAGTAAAAGGGGGTATCCCAGCCAATTATGGCGGACGATTGAGTTCAACACTGGATGTAAAAACGCGGGACGGAAACAAAAGAAAATATCAAGCCAATGGCGGCGTAGGTACAATATTTAGTCGTTTTACCCTCGAAGGACCACTCACCAAGCCCAACATAAAAGATTTTAAAAAGCCATTAAAAACGCCTGCGAAATCAAGTTTTATCGTTTCCGGCAGACGTTCCTATATCGATTTGTTGGCCAAGCCATTCCTTCCAGAAAATTTAGCAGGAAGTCAGTTCTATTTCTATGATTTAACCGCCAAAGCCAATTACAGCTACAAGCGCGACAATATCTATATCTCTACTTACATAGGAGACGATGTTTTTAAAGCCGCTGGACTATTTGGCGTTAAATGGGGAAATACAACCGCCACTGCGAGATGGAATCACGTCTTCAACAAAAGGCTGTTCTCCAACTTCACCTATTATTACTCCCGCTACCGATACAATCTTGAATTCACCAACCGCGATGTCACCTTCAATTGGAAAAGTAACATCGTTAATAATAGCGCAAAAGTTGATTTCAACTACTTCCTAAATCCCAAAAATACCGTAGCCTTTGGTGCGCAGTCTACTTACTACCGATTCATCCCAGGTGAAGCACAAGCAAAATCATCGTCATTAGATCTTAAATTCGGCCTACCCGACAGATATGCGGTAGAAAATGCAGTATATATCTCAGATGATTGGAATGCCAACGGCAGATTCTCAATTCGTGCGGGTATTCGAGTGAGTCAGTTCGCCTATATGGGACCAGGTAAAGTGTATTTGTTTAACCGAGAACCGGGTAAACAAGGCGTATTGGATAGTACATATTCTACCACAAAAGGACAAGTTGTTGCCAATTATATCAACCCCGAACCCCGTTTGGGATTCAAATATCAACTCAACAAAAACAGCGCAATCAAAGGTGGATACAATCGCATGGTGCAGAACTTACACCTGATTTCAAATACCGCGGCGTCTGTCCCATTTGATGTTTGGCAACCCACAACCAACAACGTAAAACCCGAAATAGCCGACCAAATCGCAATTGGATATTTTAAGAACTTTGGAAAGGCCAATAATTACGAAACCAACATCGAAGGATACTACAAAAAACTCCAGAACCAAGTCGATTATGTAGACGGTGCCAGCCTCCTACTAAACGAATTGCTAGAAGCAGATTTACTCAATGGCATCGGTCGCGCCTATGGCATGGAAGTTTATATAAAGAAAAACAATGGCAAACTCACAGGTTGGGTGAGTTATACACTCGCTAGATCTGAACGACAAGTGACCGGCATCAACGATGGCAATTGGTACCCCAATCGCTTCGATAGAAAACACAATCTATATATTGTTAGTCAATATCAATTCAATCAAAAATGGGAATTCGCTGCCAATTTTGTCTTTAGCACAGGCACACCCGCCACTTTTTATACCGGTCAATACTCTGTGCAAGGCTACGTTGTCCCTGATGCTGGTTCCAATGCAAGGAATAACGTTCGCAACCCAACGTATCATCGACTCGATCTTAGCGCGACCTATACCCGAAAAAAGTCCAAAGATTTCGAAAGCTTCTGGGTGTTCTCTTGCTATAACGCTTATAACCGACGTAACCCATTTAGTATTTATTTCTCAACCAATTACAAAGATCAGGGCCAAAACGCAGCCATTCGCTATAGCGTAATTGGAAGTATCATCCCCGCCGTTTCTTACAACTTCAAATTCTAAACTGCAACCATGAAAATTCAAACACTCTCCTCCAAAAAATCAATATTCAATGGCTTGATTGCGGTGATAGCAGTTACCCTTTTCAGTGGCTGTGAAGACGTTATACAAGTTGATGTAATTAATAATTCACCAAAAATTGTTGTCGATGCGTTCGTCAACAACCAACTCGATACCCAAACCATACGACTTACTCGCAGCATCGGATACTTTGATTCTACAGGAAAAGAACCCGCCATCTCCAATGCCCAGGTTGCTGTAGTTGACCAAACTACCGCCATTCCAAAACTATTTGTATTCAGTTATGCCAACAATGGAAAATACCAATTCGTTCCCAATCCCGTTACGGGAGATACCTTCTCGGTCGGACATGATTATGCCTTATTAGTGGTTGTAGATAAAGATACTTTGGTGAGTTTCTCGCGATTAAACCCAACAACTGTTATCGACTCTCTGCATCTAGTTGATGTTGAAGGAAATGGTCCTCCAAACAATACCACAGGCAAATACGTAGAATTATATGCGAACGACAGGGTTGGACAAGGCGATTTTTATTGGATCAAAACATTTAGAAACGACAGCTTTTCGAATAGCATCAATCAGTTAAATACATCGGCCGACATGGGAAATACTTCCAACGGACAGGATGGAAAACTATTTATTTACCCTGTACGATACAACCAAGTCAATGATTTTTCCAGATCCTACAAAACTGGAGAAACAGTAAGATTGGAAATCCATTCCATCAATGCGGTGGTTTTTGGTTGGTTTAATTTAGTAATCAATGAAAATCGTAATGGTGGTTTATTTGCAACCCCGCCTGCAAATATTTTCTCAAACGTAATCTCATTCAACCCCAATAAAAAAGTACCCGTGGGTGGGTGTTTTTGTATGAGTGCCGTTTGCAGCGCCTCGGTTACAATTCCTTAAGTCGATTCCGGAGCATATCCAGCTCATCGCGCAACCTTGCCGCTTCCATGAATTCCATTTCTTTGGCAGCTCGCATCATGTCTTTTTCGGTTCTTACTATCATCTTTTCGATGCCGCCTTTATCCATATAAGCCACCACCGGATCAGCCACCATATTGATTCGGCTGTCGGGCATCGTATACTGTGTCCCAGCTGCACCTGGATCTAAATCACCTCGTTTTGCATCGGCTACCGACGTAGAACGGAAAATCTCATCCGTGCTCTTCAATACTGTCTTCGGCGTGATGCCATGCTTCTTATTGTAAATCACCTGCTTCTCACGCCTGCGATCCGTTTCCTCAATCGTTTTGCGCATGCTCTCTGTGATTTTGTCGGCATACATGATCACCAAGCCTCTATCGTTTCGCGCCGCACGTCCAATCGTCTGAACCAATGCTGTCTGACTTCTCAAGAAACCCTCTTTATCAGCGTCCATAATCGCAACCAAACTCACCTCAGGCAAATCCAATCCCTCACGCAACAAATTCACTCCAATCAAAACATCGATCACCCCCAGACGCAAATTGCGCAAAATTTCAACCCGGTCCAAGGTCTTTACCTCACTGTGAATGTAGTCGACTTTTACGCCCAAACGACCCAAATACTTGGTTAGCTCCTCCGCCATTCTTTTAGTAAGCGTTGTCACTAAAACCCTGTCGCCCATCTTGATGCGATTGTCGATTTCTTCAATCAAATCATCCACCTGATTGGCAAGCGGACGTATAATAATTTGCGGATCCAACAACCCCGTGGGCCTGATCAACTGCTCCACCAAAATGCCCTCACTCTCTTGCACCTCAAAATCTGCAGGGGTTGCGCTCACATATACGGCTTGCTTAACTACCTGATAAAATTCATCGAACTTTAAGGGTCGATTGTCCATCGCGGCCGGCAAACGGAATCCGTAATCCACCAAATTCACTTTTCGCGATCTATCGCCGCCATACATAGCGCGGATTTGAGGGATGGATACGTGACTTTCATCCACCACCAACAAGAAATCTTTGGGGAAATAATCCAGTAAACAGAACGGTCGATCTCCTATTTCTCGGCGGTCAAAATACCGAGAATAATTCTCAATTCCGTTACAATAGCCTAGCTCCCGAATCATCTCTAAATCAAAATTCACCCTCTCCTCCAATCGCTTGGCCTCCAAAAATCTGCCTTGTTCACGGAAATATTCCAACTGCAAAACCAAATCATCCTGAATCTGATAGATGATATCTTTCATTCGCTCCCGCGGACTCACATACAAATTGGCTGGATAGATGGCTACGTTATCGTTTGATTCGATTTTTCGACCGCTCACCGGATCAAAACTGATAATTTCCTCGATCTCATCGCCAAAAAAAGAAATGCGATAGGCGAAGTCGTTATAGGCCAAATGCACATCCACCGTATCCCCTTTAACCCGGAAAGTTCCACGATTAAAATCGGCTGTGGTTCTGCTATATAAACACTCTACTAATTTGAATAACAATGCATTGCGCGCAATCACATCGCCCTTGGCCAATCGAATAATAGTGCTTTCAAAATCTGCGGGATTTCCTGCACCATAAATACAACTCACACTCGCAACCACTATCACATCACGACGACCGCTGAGCAAACTGGAAACCGTTTTTAATCGCAATTTCTCAATCTCATCATTGATATTTAAATCTTTTTCGATGTAGGTATTGGACGATGGGATGTATGCCTCAGGCTGATAATAATCGTAATAACTCACAAAATACTCCACCGCATTGTTGGGGAAAAACTGCTTAAACTCACCATAAAGCTGAGAAACCAACGTTTTGTTGTGGCTTAATACCAAAATCGGACGTTGTACTTGTGCAATCACATTGGCCATGGTAAAGGTTTTACCCGAACCCGTAACACCCAACAAAGTTTGAGCACGTACCCCTGAATTGAGCCCTTCTACCAGCTGACGAATGGCTTCGGGCTGATCTCCGGTAGGTGTAAATGGGGCAACGAGTTCAAAAAGTGGCATGAAAAGCAAAGTTAGCAAAGACAAGGCATCAAACACCCAAACGAGATGAATACGGCCAAATCAAATTTCCCTATCTTTGCAGTCGCATGCAAGAGGTAGCTCAAAAACCCGCGGAAATCAGCAAAGAAGCCTTTGTACAAGAAGTCCTTAATGATTATCGCATCGCTTTTGAAAGTCGACAAGCGAGTTTGATTGGAAGAAAAGAAGTACTTACTGGGAAAGCTAAGTTCGGCATCTTTGGTGATGGTAAAGAAATTGCGCAACTCGCAATGGCCAAAGTATTCCAAGCAGGAGATTGGCGCAGTGGTTATTACCGCGACCAAACCTTCATGTTTGCCAAAGGAATGAGCAGCGTTCACGCCTTTTTTGCTCAGCTTTACGCAATTCCAGATACTGAAAAAGAACCCGCAAGTGGCGGTCGTTCCATGAATGGTCACTTTGCAACCCGCCTCCTCGATGATCAAGGAAACTGGTTGCCGCAAAGCGATCGTTACAATAGCAGCGCCGATATTTCTCCCACAGCAGGTCAAATGCCCCGCTTATTGGGTTTGGCCGTGGCTTCTAAGTTGTATCGAGAGAATCCAGATCTCCATCAATTTGACCAATTTTCTAACAAAGGAAATGAAATCGCCTTTGGAACAATCGGCAACGCATCGTCTTCCGAAGGAATTTTTTGGGAAGTCATGAACGCCGCTTGTGTAATGCAAGTCCCTTTATTGATGAGTCTTTGGGATGATGGCTATGGCATCTCCGTACATGCAAAATATCAAACAGCGAAAGAAAATATCGCGGCATTAATGCGCGGTTTCCAAAGCAACGAAGAAGGCCAAGGACTGGAACTCCTCACCGCTCGCGGATGGAATTATCCAGAACTCTGTCAAGTATACAAACAAGCCGCAGACATCTGCCGCGAAAAACATACCCCCGTACTGGTTCACGTAACCGAAGTAACTCAGCCCCAAGGCCACTCTACTTCCGGAAGCCATGAACGATACAAAAGCAAAGAACGCCTCGATTGGGAAACACAATACGACTGTATCGCCCAAATGCGCAATTGGATCATCGGCCAAAATATCGCCACCGAAGAAACCCTCACTACCCTAGAAAATGAGGCCCTTCAATCGGTAAAAGATGCCCAAAAACAAGCCTGGACAGACTACCTACAACCCATCAAAACGGAAGTTTCTGGCCTGGTCAATCTCCTCAATCAATTGGCAAACAGCGGCCTGTCTTCAGAACTATCCGCCATCGCCAATGAATTGGAGCAAACCAAAGACCCCATCCGCAGAGATATGGGTGTGGCACTGCACAAAGCACTCCGACTGACCGTAAACGCCAGTGCCGATGCGCGCAAACCCCTGCTCAACTACCTCAAAGAATTCGAAAACATCAACGGCGAACGTTATAGCAGTCATACCTACAGCCAAAGCGAACACAGCGTTTTCAATGTGCCCGAAATACCCGCACAATACACCGATGAAATCGT
>CAJBVU010000017.1 GCA_903959115.1 uncultured Bacteroidota bacterium | reverse complement strand
TGGGCCAGTGCTTGCGCATCGTTGATTCCATCGCCTACCATGGCAACGACCCGCTTTTGGGATTGTAGTTGTTTGATATAATCGAATTTGGTATTGGGCAGGGCTTCGGCTAGTACATGTCGAATTTTGAGTTGATCGGCAACGGCTTTGGCGGTTTGAGCGTTATCCCCGGTGAGCATATGAATTTGTATGTTGAGGTCGCGCAGTCGGGATAGAGTTTCGGTCGCGGTATTTTTTATGGGGTCGTTGATGCCAATGATGGCCAACAATTGATTTTCGCTACTCAGGACGATGGTCGTTTGGGCTTGATTCAGGAGCTGCTGCGAGATTTTTTCTGCGGTTTCTTCGATGATCAAGTTTGGGTGCGATGTGATCCAATTCCATGAACCGAGATGGTATTCAATGTCATTGATTTGGGCGATGATTCCTTTGCCTGGCAGATTGGTGAAAGTTGTGGGCTCTGCGCTTGCGGCCAATGGATTTGATTTTGAGATTCCCTCAATATGTTCGATAATGGCTTGGGCGAGCGGGTGCTCAGATTTACTTTCAATACTTTTAAGGATTTGCAAAATTTGTGTTTCGCTGTGTTCGGCGCCAGGGGGAATTCCAATTTCGGAGAGTTGATGGCTGGGGAAAAGGTGCATTTGCGAAACCATCGGCTTGCCTTGCGTTAGAGTTCCCGTTTTATCAAATACGATGTCGGTGATTTGATTCGCCATTTCCAACGCCTGCGCATCTTTTATCAGGATACCTTGTTTGGCGCTTTTTCCGATTCCAACCATCAGGGCGGTGGGTGTGGCGAGTCCGAGTGCACAGGGGCAGGCGATAATGAGGACATTGATGAAGGTGGTTAGGGCAAAATTGGGTGGTGTGTTAAAGGGAAAAAAGTACCAGAATAGGGCGGATAATAGGGCGATGACAAAAACGGTGGGTACAAAAATGGAGGAGATGCGATCGGCGAGTTTTTGTATTTCGGGTTTGGATCCCAATGCTTGTTCCACGCGGGCAATGATTTGGGCAAGGAGGGTTTGACTGCCGATTTTTTGCGCAAGTATTTTGAGTGTGCCTTGTTGGTTTATGGTTCCGGCGAAGACGGGGCTGCCTTTTTCTTTGAGTGCGGGGATGGGTTCTCCGGTGATAGCAGATTCGTTGACATAGGAGGATCCGGATCGTACTTTTCCATCTACGGGGATGCGATTTCCTGGTTTGATGATAACGAAATCGCCCAGGATTATTTCGGCGGTTGGGATCGTTATTTCTTCGTTATTTCTGATTACGGTGGCCACTGTGGGCTGCAAAGCGAGTAGGTCGTGAATGGCTTGTGAGCTCTTGTTTTTGGCTCTCTCTTCTAGGAATTTTCCCAGTAGGATGAGGGTAATGATGACGGTGGCCGACTCGAAATAGAAGTGGGGGTGAATTGGGTGAGCGGATTGATTTATTGCGTGGTGGGTTGGGGAAGGATTTGCATCGAAGAAAGACAGGTAATACAGAACAACTTGATAGCTACTGTAGAGGAAGGCGGCGGCAGTGGATAGGGCCACCAGGGTATCCATATTGGATTGAAGGTGTTTGATTTTTTTGATGGCGTTGGTATAGAAATCGCGGCCACTATAAAGGATTACGGGGAGTGCAAGAAGGAATTGGATGAGCCCATCGTGTGGGATTTGGTTCATCAGGAACATGGAGAGGACGAAAATGGGTGCGGTACAGAGGATGGCAATGATGAGTTTGCGTTTTAGGGTGATGAGGTGGGTGGCCGCGCGAAGCGCGGCCGCCTCCTTACCCCTTTTAGATTCATCCAATATCAATTCATACCCTATCTCCCTGGCTGCCTCCCCCAATCGCTTTACTTCGATCAGCGCCTCATCAAACCGAACAAAAACCGACTCATTCGGATAACTCACAACCACAGAGTCTACCCCTAACAAATGTCCTAAATACGATTCCAAACTCACCGCACAAGCAGCACACGTCATCCCCACTACCGGAAATGTCCTATGTACGATCTGATTGTCTGAGCTTGTATTCATTTCTTCCAAAAATTTGCAGTTCTACGCAAGAAGTGAAAAACCTTCCGCTCCTCAAAGTTCGTAATTATTCGGTGCTTACCGACATCTGATTTTGAATTTCAATGATGGCTTATGGTTGCTTTCCCTTTCATTTATTGTCAGAACGACACTTATCGCCTATTTTTGAAGAAACTATGAGAAAATTCGCCTTTTTGCTTTGTCTGTTTTTGATGGGAAGTACTTTACATGCCCAGGTGCTGTCGCTCAGCCCCGTTTTCCCCAAAGAAACCGATACCGTTACCATCGTCTACAATGCAAAGTTGGGCAACGGCGCTCTTGTGGGTGCAACCCAAGTCTATGCCCATACTGGCGTGATTACAACCCTCAGTACAAGTGGCAGCAATTGGCGATACGTAGTGGGCAATTGGGGGACGGCGGATGCGCGGACCAAGATGACATCCCTCGGGAACGACAAATGGCAGATTCGTTATCACGTGAAAGATTTCTATTCTCAGGCGGGGACTTTTGCCACCAATGAAACGGTATTACAATTGGCCTTTGTTTTCCGAAATGCCGATGGTTCCACAGTGGGTAGAAGCGCTGCGGGTACAGATATTTTCACTCCGATTTATTCCACTGGACTGGCCGCCAAATTCACCTTGCCAGAGACCAAAACGAGTATCATTGGAGCCACTTCAACCCAAAAAATCGAAGTATGGTCGAGTAGAGTTTGCGCAAACGTCCTTACGCTTAATGGCGATACCCTTCGTAAAAGCACAACCAAAGACAGTTTCCAAATCACCAATAACAAATGGAAGTTGGGCTCCAACAGAATGATTTTTACCGCCAATTACAACAATCAATTTGTAGCCGCCGATACCGTCACCTTTGTGGTAAATCCTTCGGTTAAATCTGTAGATCCCCCAACAGGATTGGAATTGGGCGTCACCTATGTTGATGATTCAACCGCCTATGTGTTGTTCTATGCCCCCTATAAAAATTATGTTTACCTGATTGGAGATTTCAACAATTGGGCCCCGGATACATCGTATTTCATGAACTATTCATCGGCCAAGAGCATCTGGTGGAAGAAAATCACCGGATTAAAAAAAGGCGTTGAATACGGCTATCAATTTTGGGTGGATGGCAGCATTCGCGTGGCAGATCCCTTTGCGACGTTAATGTTACACGAATGGGACGATGCGTTTATCCCCGCCGCCAATTACCCCAACATGAAATATTACCCCAAGAATAAAACCCAAGGGTATGTTGGTGTTTTGCAAACCGCCCAACCTCCTTTTTCATGGTCGAAGATGAATTTCCAACGACCCGCGACCGATAAATTACTGATTTACGAATGCCTTACCCGCGATTTTACCAAAGCCCAAACGTTTAAGGCCTTGCAAGATTCAATTCCGTATTTAAAGCGATTGGGAATCACAGCGCTAGAATTGATGCCCGTTTGCGAGTTTGAAGGAAATTTGAGCTGGGGTTACAATGTTGCGAGTCAGATGGCCATCGACAAATACTACGGTAACCGCGCAGCGTTGAAGTCGTTGGTTGATGCTTGTCACCAAAATGGCATCGCCGTAATCTTGGATGTTGTTTATAATCATGTATTTGGCTCGGCATCCGTTAATGTACTTTATTGGGATGC
>CAJBVU010000016.1 GCA_903959115.1 uncultured Bacteroidota bacterium | reverse complement strand
CAAACCTTTTCCCCAAATCATCCCCACCATGTGTTAATCTCATGGGTTGGGTTAATTTTGCGTAACCTAAAGAATAACAGTGAATATTCAATCTTATATCAATCAACTCACATTTGGACAAACCGATCTTTCATTTGCGATCGTTGTAGGGTTGACGATGATTTTTGCCTTCGTTTATTTATTTGGATTTTTCACCAAAATAAAGCGAACTGAATCTCAAGCCGTTGTCTCATCTGCGCCGGGAATTAGTATCATCGTTGCATCGCGAAATGCCCTCCCCCTTCTAGAAAAGAACCTCCCCAACTGGCTGGCTCAAGACTACCCTAACTTCGAAGTCATTATCGCCAACGATCGCAGTACAGACGAGACGCCCCTGTTTCTTATAGAACAAAAAGAACTACACCCAAAACTCAAAGTCGTTTCACTCGACGCCGATTTTGTGAAAATGGGTGGTAAAAAATTAGCTCTTACATTAGCAATTAAAAAAGCACAATATGATCAATTCTTACTCACCGATGTAGATTGTGTCCCCAGCAGCGACCAATGGCTTAAACACATGGCCACTCAGTTCACGCGGGAAAAGCAAATCATCTTGGGTACGGCACCTTTAAAAACGGGAACCGGCTTTTTGGGCGCTTTGATCCACCATGAAAATTTACTCACCGCAATGCATTACCTCGGCCTAGCGGCCTCGGGTAAACCCTACATGGGCGTCGGTCGGAATTTGGCTTATACCCGCAACATATACAATGCCGTGAATGGTTTTAGCAGCCATCACCATATCCCCGCAGGCGATGATGTTCTTTTTGTGCAAGATGCCGCAAGCGCCAGCAATACCGCAATTTGCGTCAACCCCGACGCCTTCTGCTACAGTGATGGCCCCGCAAACTGGAGCGCATATTGGAAACAGAAAAAACAACAATTATGGGTAGAGAAATCGTATCAAAAAGGGGTCAAACAACTCCTAGCAATTTATCCTGTGGCACAATTATTCTTCTGGACAACCATCGTCCTTTGGTTCATACTAGGCAGTCAGATTTTGTGGCCCATCATTGCCCTTTTACTAAAATTGATTCCCGAATGGGTTGTTTTCTATCAAAAAGGAAAACTCCTACAAATGAGGAAATCAACAACTTTTTACCCCGTTTTTAACTTTTTTGAATCTTTCTGGTACGTAATCACTGGGATTAATGCATTTTTCACCAAAAAAATCACATGGTAGGACCAGAAATTATATTCCAACACTTCCCCAATCTCACCGAGGAACAAAAAGTACAATTCACACAACTAGGTCCGCTCTACGCAGATCACAATGCGCGTGTCAATGTGATCTCTCGCAAAGACATGGACATGTTCTACATTCACCACGTGCTTCATTCCATGGCATTGGCTAAGACGTGCGAGTTCATGCCCGGACAGCATTTCATTGATATCGGTACCGGCGGCGGATTTCCAGGGATTCCACTGGCCATCATGTTCCCAAATGTAGAATTTACTCTCGTGGATAGCATCGGCAAGAAAATCGCTGTCGTTCAGGCAGTGATCGACGCATTAGGGCTCAAAAACGCGACAGCCATTCAAGAGCGCACTGAATCGCTACCCATGAAATTTGATGGCGCTATCGCTCGTGCCGTAGCCCCCGCAATCGAACTCTGGAAGTGGATGGAAAATCATTGGAGCGGTAAACCCCGTTTCTTCCTATTGAAAGGTGGTGATTTGGCCGAAGAAATCAACGAAGTGATTGAATATTCGCAAAAAACCAAAATCAAATTGCACGCAATCGGCGATATCTACAACGATCAACCCTTCTTTGAAACCAAGAAAGTCGTGAAATTATTTCACGGTCAAATTTGGAAAGACTAGCCCGGGTACAATGTTACATTGAGCCCCTAGAGTCATTCGTGCACTCGAATTAAAATCGCTCCCGAAAGGCTATTAAGCCCCGAGTATTCCTTTGGCCGATGCCAATGCCGCTGAAAGTCCGTCCGCATTTTTTCCTCCTGCAGTAGCGAAGAACGGTTGCCCGCCACCGCCGCCTTGGATTTCCTTGGCACATTCACGAATCATTTGCGTTGCATTCCAACCTCTTTCCCCAACCCATTGCTCGTCGATGTAAATCGCCAAACCTGGTTTATCATCGGCCAAAAACGCCAGTACAACAACCGGATTTACCAATTCTTGCTTCAACTGAAAACACAGTTGTTTGGCCGCATCAGCACTCGGCAAATTCATTTGCTCCAATACCATCGGAACACCAGCAATGGTTTGAACTTTCTGCAATAAGCTCGACTTCAACGCCGAAACTTGCTCGACTTCCATTTGCTCCAACTGCTTTCGCATCGATGCATTTTCTTCCAATACCTTGTTCACCGCAGAAACAACATCCTTCGGATTGCCCAAAGCGTTTTTCAACTGCGACAACTCTTCCAACTGACCGTTGATATAATCCAAAGCCGATTGCTGGGTCACCGCTTCGATTCTTCGAACACCGGCAGCCACACTCGACTCCCCCAAAATCTTGAAGAAGCCAATCTGAGACGTATTAGCCACATGCGTTCCGCCACACAATTCCATAGAATAATTGGCATCAAACTCAATCACACGAACATATTCGCCATATTTTTCGCCAAACAAAGCCGTCGCCCCCATCTTCTGCGCCTCGGCAATAGGTACATTACGATGCTCTTTCAATGCGATGCCCTCGCGGATTTTTTCATTCACACGAACTTCAACTTGTGCGATTTCCTCATCCGTCATCTTACCGAAATGTGAAAAATCGAAACGCAAAGCCGAATCATTCACCAAACTACCCTTCTGGGCCACGTGAGATCCCAATTCCTCTTGCAAAGCGCTATGCATCAAATGCGTTGCGCTGTGATTGCTACTAATGCTGTTTCTGCGACTTGCATCCACCTGAGCCGTAAACACCTGATTCATGTTTTTTGGCAAATTCTCACATACCAAAACATGCAATTTATTCTCTTTCTGGGTATCCAAAACCCGCACAATTTCACCTGCTTCCCCAATCAACTGACCAGAATCGCCCACTTGACCGCCACTTTCGGCGTAAAAAGGACAAACATCCAATACCAATTGATACAAATTCTTTCCTTTGGCTACAATGGTTCTATGTCGACTAATCTCCGACACACACTGCGTTGCATCATACCCACAAAACGACTCATCGCTGTCGGCCATAATGGTAATCCAATCCCCCGTTTGCTTCACCGCATCGGCCTTAGAGCGGT
>CAJBVU010000015.1 GCA_903959115.1 uncultured Bacteroidota bacterium | reverse complement strand
TGCAGTTGTTGATAGACATCCAACATCAAATTGGAACTAAAGCCGCCAGGCAGTTTAAGAAATTCCAGCTTTGAGCGAATGTCTCCAAGCGCTTCAATTTTTGTCAGCGGAGACCACAGCCCATCACTTTCTTTACCATAAATAAAGAATTGACCATGGGGTTGACTGAAGCGCAAATTTCCGCTATACAACGAGCGCAGTCTATCAACAATTTCATTTGATGGCGGGTTTTCTGTTTTCCCTTTCTTTGTTTCTGACGTCCATCCTGTCGTTGACAGCTCCTGCGTCCGCTCTTGGCGTTTCGGAGCGCCAGCACATTCAACACCTGGAGCAGTTGCGAGAGTCATTTGAAGTTCTTCCTGATCAATTTCAGCCAATAATTTTGAAGCATGATCTAATGTCGCATCATCAACACTCATCCCCCTATAGTCTTGGGACGGCTGCCAACCATGTTCACGAGCAACGTGAATCAATGAACCAATGCTGCGACCAGAACCACGAGTAAACGACAGCCACCGCCGGTGACACTCCCCCTCTCTATACTTCTCCGACTGCTTGGACCAATCCTCCCATTGTTCCAGGAGGGATTCATCGAGATTGTGTAGGGATTGCCCGACCGTAATCCAAATGTCATAGTCATCGGCTGCCTCTGGAGGCATGCCCCACATTGCTTCCGTTGCCAGTTTGATATCGCGGTCCAGGTCTACAACACTAGTAATTGCAAACCCTGGGCCAATAACCCGCGTAGTTTCTTTTGCAGGAATCCCCTGCTGCACATTTTTATTAATGATGGCATTCAACAAAAAGTTTGGGAATTCAGGCAGCGCAGCTGCCCACTCAAACCCAAGATTTGGCGAAGTGTAATACCCATCCGTTTCCGGATGTAAGCCCATTAACACACCTTGGTGCCGCTTCCAAAGAAGCTCAAGTTTTTCTTTGTCTCTAGATGCGTACCAGGTGTATTTGTTACGGACAATATGTTTATGTTTTTCGCGATCAATTCGATACAGCCGACGTTCGCGTCCCTCCTTTCCACTAAAGATCGTCAGCGTTGGCGGCAGTGCCTCTAAGAATGGCGCATCAGCCAACTCTTCAATCAGTTGGTAGACAGACGGACCATCAATGTCAACCCAAATCAAACCGTATGGATGGTTGTAGACAGGACCACCAAGCAATCCAATTGCTTTACATTTCCCGATGGTCAGCTCATCAGAAATTTCCTTAACGCTAAACGGTTTGTTTTGCCAACCTGCAACGTAAGGATCTTTGTTGGCACCGAGCGGAGTCAGAGGCCAATCGACAGGAATGTAATCAAGCCGAATTTGTCCCGGCTTGAGGGCGAGCTGTTGGGTATTGGTCATGCGTCCACCGATTGCCTGAGTTCTACTTTAAAGGCTTTATGGGCAAAAAACTGCTCCTTAACAAGAAAAAAAGCATGGAGGTGCATAGGGGTGGGCAGATAAAAACAATCCCCATCCACCGCATTCGTCATGCGATTTTGAAGAGTATTCATCCACTCACCAACGGAAATGTAAATTCCCATTGGGGGTTTGATTCGGTTGTTTACTTATCCTAGGGCCCCCAACCCAAAGCCAAGCTTACGAATTCCCAGAGATCTGAGTCTCATTAGACTCGCTAATGATTTTGTAATCTTCCATAATTTTGTTATAAATATCAACAGGATCTTGCCGAGTTTCTATTGCGCATGATGTTGCAACAGACCACGCAATACGCCGTTGCTTTTCCTCGGGCGACAGTTCACTCCATTTTATTTTGAATGTATCCCCAAGATGTTGTTTCATTTTTTAAATACGCAATTAACCCTTCTAATTTTTTAATTTTATCTTGGACATGTCCCAGCGCAAGATTACAAGAATGACACAGCAATCCTCTTATTTTGCCTGTTTCATGACAGTGATCTATGTAAAATTTTTTTCTTCCAGGAGCCCCAGGAGTAGCGGAACGGCATCCAGGATTTGCGCAACAACCGTCTTGAGTTTTTAAAATTTTTTTATATTCACTATACGTTACTCCAAATTTTCTTTATACTCGCAGTTCGTTTTGGCAATCACGACACATTGATGAATGACTAGCTTTACCGTTCTTTTTTATGTAACCTGATAAACCAAAGCAAGTTAATTGTTTAGTTTCTTTGCAGCGAGTGCATTTTTTAGACAAGATCAGTGTCATGGACTCCACAGTTTTCAATTTGGGTATAGTACTCGGAAACCAACGCGTACCAGTCTTTTCGGAGCATGTTAAGAAAGTTTCGAGAAATTTTAAAGATTTGTGTACGCACAGGCGTTGATACCAAGATTGCCGCTTGTTGTACGGTCATACCCAGAGTCTGTTCAATAGCAATGTCGTATGCAGCAAGTTGTTTGCAAGTTTTTTTAAACTTAAGATGACCACCTAGGAGATCACGCCATTCAGGCGAACCCTTCTCCAAATCTTTAGGCCACTTGCGACTGTAAGG
>CAJBVU010000014.1 GCA_903959115.1 uncultured Bacteroidota bacterium | reverse complement strand
ATGACCAGAAGAAAGACAGGCATGTAAGTTCTTACACCGAGTATCTCAAGTCTCAACAATAGTTGCCCATTCCTTTGTAGGATACTTGATCGCCTTTTATTACTAAGATAACCGCTTAAACGGCATTTAATCAATTACTTGATAAACTTTCCAGAGAGTTGTTTATTTCCCAATCGGTCTTCAATTTTCATGAAATAAACACCTGAAGACAGGTCGGAAATATCTATTAAGTTTAATTCCATCGTCAATATGCGATTTTTAATCATTTGTCCGCTGCAATTATAGATCATTACCTTGTAATCGTTAGCGTTTTTTATGTTTGATACAACCAATTGTTGGTCTCCATTTACAAAATAAACCCAACCTTGAATTAATTGCTGTTTGGGAATATTTGCATATTGGTCAATGATTTTGAGGGTCTCAAACGCATCGACCTTACCATAGCCGCTGTTGCCATTAGAATCATTGGTTGTGTATTGATCCTTTCTTGCTGTAAGTCGCCATAAACTTCTAATTTCTAAGGGTGTAAGCCATTCATTTGCTTGTAAATAAAGTGCTACAATCCCAGCAGTATGAGGTGCGGCCATCGAAGTCCCAGAGAACATCGCCCAGTAAACATCATTTCCATTGTATTGGGTTTTGTGCATCAATTCATTGTTTAACCAACCTGGTACTTGTCTTCTATGTAAAGCCGACGTAATACTTTGGCCGGGAGCAATAATATCGGGCTTGATTCTACCATTGGGATGTGTTGTGCTTTTTGGCATAGGTCCACGGCTACTGAAACCCGCGATATCCCCTACTATGTGCCAAGGCTGATAAAAATACTCTCCTTTGTAATTTGTCCATTCGTTTCTATTTATATAAGCTCCAGCTGTCAAAGTATGTACCCCCGAGCCACCATTCTCACCAACTGAACCTTCTGGTGTTCCTTCAATAAATTTCTTACCAAAACTCTGCGATTTATGCCCTTTCCAAAAATGCCCCGATGTCCAACGATACGCCTGTCCAGAATTCCACGCATTGAACTCGCCGCTACTTGTTATACCCAAGCGTATATAGCCATTGTAGGGCCTATTGTGTTCTGCAATGACCAAAAAATTCGATTTGCCATTGAATGGGTAGTTTTGCTCTGTGATGATCAAAGAGAGCGTATCTTTTCCATTGATATATAAAGACTTATAAGCTCCGCAATTCACACAGTCGCCGGCCAAATTCCATGGAGTATTTATTAGAACATTACCAAACGTATCAACCAAGTTCAACTGGATTTTTAGTTTGTCCCCACTCCCATTTTTGATTCCGCCCCAAATGTCCATATAAATATTCTCATGAGGGTAATCTTTCCGATTGTTGTCAACTACCAAAGCATAAGCCGTATCGCCATTCAATATCTGATTGATATGCATTTGATTTCTGCCATCATTGCCTGCCGCACCAACCACAATTCTACCCGAACCTGTAATGGCCTTCACGGATCGATCAAACAGTGAAGTGCCATCATGAGGGCCAGTATGCATGCCCCAGCTCAAATTACACACGCTGGGTTTATTCTGAAGTTCAGCATATTTAAATACATAATTGTAACCGTCGATAATGGTTGGGTTTGCAACAATATAATCGCCAAGACCACTTCCACCTAGGGTATCATTGGAATATTTGATTCCAACCATAACTACATCAGATTGTGGCGCCATGCCGCGATATTTTAAATTCGGTGAACCTAATCCTGAACCTGCAGCTATTCCCGCTACGTGCGTACCATGTGAACCATCATCGTCGATGGCAGAAGCAATGCTATTGGAATCCCTATATTCGGTGCCATAATTATATGCTGCAGGGCTGCTTCCTGACTTTTGCTGATTCCAAAAGCGTTGGATTCTTAAGGATTTTCCATCAGGACTATAGAAAGTTGGATGGTCTGTCTGAAATCCGATATCAATGATTCCAACTACAACACCCTCGCCCGTATAGTTCTGCGACAAACCGTTGCTGATGCCATTTTCCGCTTTGTCTACTCTGCTGTGAATTCTAGCGGTATCATTTAATGGTTTGGGGCTGTTTAATCTTGAGGATATATCCAAATAAATCAAGCCAGAATGTTCGATGATTTGGCTCCAATTTTCAGCCATAAATGTCAAGTGTGCAATTCGGTAATTGGGATTTTCGGGATCAATTAAACTGCTTAAAATGAAATCGGAATTATCTAAAATAAACGTTTCATTTACAATCGCTTGTGCATGATATTGGCCGTTGAACAGCGGAATAAGTTGTTTTCTTAACGACGCATTGGCAAATATTTGGGCGGTAGGACTTAGGATTTGAATCGTTTTGGATCCAGGCAATAAAGACCGTGTAAAGGCAGGTTGAGATTGGGCAGATACCTGTGTAAATGAAAAAATATGGATAGCAATGAATAGAAATTTCATCTTGATTTTCTGCATGAAACAAAGGTAACAAGTTAGATTATAACTTTGCCGTATGGATTTATCGTGGTTGGAACGCACAGAACTCATCGTTGGACGAGAATCGCTTGAGAAATTGGCGAATAGCAAGGTTTTAATCGTAGGATTGGGTGGTGTAGGCAGTTTTGCAGCCGAATTTATTGCCAGAGCAGGGATAGGGAATTTAACCATTATTGATGGCGATATTGTTGATGTCACCAATAAGAACAGGCAATTACCTGCGCTTACCAGTACAATCGGCATGAAAAAGGCAGATTTGATGGCGGCGAGAATAAAAGATATTAATCCAAATGTATCACTTACGGTGATCGATACATTCCAACGTCCAGAGCACACGAAAGAATTGGTATCATCGGAAAAGTTCGATTATGTAATGGATTGTATCGACTCTATTACGCCTAAGGTCTATTTAATTAAAACATGTGTTGAACAAGGTCAAAGGTTGATATCTAGTATGGGTGCGGGTGGAAAAATGGATGCATCTTCGGTGATGGTGGCGGACATTAAGGATACCTATAATGACCCATTTGCTAGATTGGTTAGAAAAAGATTACATAAGTATGGCATCTATACCGGTTTTAAATCTGTGTTTAATACGGAATTGGTACACAGGGACGCGGTTAAGCTAACTGATGGTAGCAATTTCAAAAGGTCCTTTTATGGTACAATTTCCTATATGCCAGCCCTTTTTGGGTTACGAATGGCTGCTGAGGTCATTGAAGACTTGCGTTGATTTTTTGAGAATTCAAATGGCTGACATATATTTGGAGACATGATTATGAAAAAAACACTATTAACATTATCTGCTGCTGCTTTATTATTCATCACTGGATGTGATCCTGATTCAAAATCAAATGGCAATGCCATCGACATCAGTGGAAAAACCAAACAAGAAGTATTTATGCTTCATTCTTGGGAATTGAGCTCTTGGTTAGACAGTTCATCTCAAGATCAAATTGAGAACATCGAAGCTTGCGCTAAGGACGATTTTTATACTTTCAACAGCACATCACAAGTTCAAGTGAACCGGAGTTCGCTTAAGTGTAATGCTAGTGAAGCCAATGATGTACTCCCTTGGAGCATGACCGCTCCCAATGCAACACAAGTTACATTATTTACCTATACTTGGGATATTGCGTCAATGACGGGTGAGCAGATTGTATTACGTCGTAAATACTACTTCAACATCGGAGGAACTACCGTTGATATGTTCTCTAAGGTGGTTTTGAAAAAGCATTAATTAATTGACTTCATACCTTCTTTGGCGAGTTCCAAAGCGGGGTTTATCGAAAGAGCGGTTTTGTAGGATTGCAAAGCCGCTTTTTTATTGCCCATTTTTTCCTGATTATAGCCAATTAAACAATGTGCATTGGCATTGTTAGATTCTAAATCAAGGGTTTTTTTGCACCAGTCGATGGATTCCTCATAGTTATCAAAAAGCGACTGTATAACGGCAATATTATAATGGGCTAAAATATGATTCGGGTTCACTTTTATTGCCCTATCGTAATATTCTATGGCTATCGCGTATTTTTCTTTTTGTTGCATAACCAAAGCATATGTATAAAGCGCTTCATCGTTGAATTCGTTCATTCGGACTGCCTTGGATGCCCATTGATCTGTTGCCGGGTCGTTGCTCTGATATAAAAACAGCGTTTTT
>CAJBVU010000013.1 GCA_903959115.1 uncultured Bacteroidota bacterium | reverse complement strand
GTTAGCGACCTTGTTGACGAATACTTCTTCCATTTTAACGGGGATTGTTGATACAAATATACACGGGAACCAATATCCCTAGATTAATCAACCAAAGTTACTTTGATCGTGTTGGTCCGTTGTTTTTTATGAATGGGCATGCTTGCGCAATTGATTACATACTGACCCGTTTGCACCTGGTTTTCTTCTTTTAAAATGTCCACCACGTCCTGAAACGTATCGTCGGTACTCACAAATTTATCGTAGAAAAACCCTCGTACACCCCAAACTAGGTTCAGCGTTGCAAGCAATCGTTTGTTGTCGGTGAAAATGTAAACATTGGCTTCCGGACGATAACTAGCCACCCGAAACCCGGTAAATCCTGATTTTGTCATCGCAACAATCGCCGAAGCATGTAAGTGATCGCTCATTCTAACCGCCGTAAAGCAAATCTCATCACTGGCAAAAGTAGGAGAGTCGTTGGTGGGTTTAACCCCTTTGTAGTATGTCCTACGGTCGCTTTCTACGTCGGTAATAATACTACTCATGATTTCGATAACACGCAATGGGTGTTTTCCAACACTGGTCTCAGCCGACAACATTAAAGCGTCTGCGCCATCAAGAACGGCATTGGCAACGTCGTTAATTTCTGCTCGGGTAGGCATGCTGTCAACAATCATTGATTCCATCATTTGTGTGGCGATAATACACGGTTTTGCCGCAGCCAAACACTTTTCAACGATCTTTTTTTGTATCAATGGAACGCGCTGCATCGGGACTTCTACGCCCAAATCACCGCGTGCAACCATAATGCCGTCAGATACTTTGATTATTTCATCAATATTGGCAACCGCTTCAGGTTTTTCGATTTTTGCAATCACTTTAGTGTGCGTGCCTTTCAATGCAATCAAGCGCTTTAGTTCGATGATATCATCTGCAGATCGCACAAAACTTAAGGCTACCCAATCCATTTCTTGCGATAAACCATATTCCAAATCGGCCAAATCCTTTTTGGTTAAGGAGGGGACAGTGAGGTTGGAATCGGGCAAATTAAAGCCTTTATTAGATGACAATGGGCCACCCGCTATCACCTTGGCTTTCAATGTGGTATCATTGATTTTTTCAACAAACTCAAGAGAGACCTTGCCATCGTTCAATAATATTCTCTCACCCGTTTTGCAATCTTTTACCAAGCGCTTGTAACTCACAAACAATATCTCTGATGTCGAAATTCGCTCCTCGGTTGTTACAAGTATAAATTGATCTTCAATTAAATGAATTTCACCATCCACCTTGCCGATGCGTAATTTTGGCCCTTGTAAATCTTGCAATAATGCAATGTTTGAACCCAATTTTTCATTGACAGTGCGGATGTTATTTATGACTTCCTGATGCTGCTCGTAGGTGCCATGGGAGAAGTTGAGACGACAGACATCAACACCGGCGAGAATGATTTTTTCCAACATTTCAACGCTGCTGGTTGCAGGTCCGATGGTGGCGACAATTTTAGTTTTGTTAAATTTACCTTGATACATGGTGCTTTTCTTCCATTACAGATGACTCAAAGCCCTTAACCATGTCAGTTTTGCATGTTTCTCGATCGGGAAGATGTAGCTCATTTGGATGGATTGTATCGTTTTTAGTCCGTTAATCCACTCATCAGTGCCCCCCAATTCATCTGCTGCACGCAAAAGCAACCAATAATCAGGTGTAGGTTTACCACTATAAAGCAATCCGCCGCTTCCTTTATTTTCCACAAGCCACATTTCACAGACGGATTCACTGCCTTCAAAGTAGTATTCTACATGCTTTGATTCTGTAATCTTCGACAAAAATACTGAAAAGGTGTCGTCTTGCCGTTGAAATTTTGAAGAAAAAGTGTCATCTAGACACCAAGCCATGTAATGTGGCGGTATTTGTGCGTGGATGGCGAAGATATCGACGTCGATTTCTGCCCCCAACTGGGTCGATTTGATGCGTTTTGCTGACAAAGTATGTCCACAAAAATAATTTTAATGTTGTATGTCATGAAAAAAATGTTTCTTTGCAACTCAAATCAAAAAATAAGATCATGTCAGAAATTGCAGAAAAAGTAAAAGCCATTATCGTTGATAAGCTCAGCGTTGAGGAAAGTGAAGTAGTAACTGATGCTAGCTTCACCAACGACTTGGGTGCCGATTCATTAGACACCGTAGAGTTGATTATGGAATTTGAAAAAGAGTTCGATATCAGCATCCCAGACGATCAAGCTGAGAAAATTCAGACGGTAGGCGAAGCCATTCGTTACATCGAAGAAAACAAGAAATAATCTATGCAACTCCGGAGAGTTGTCGTTACTGGCCTCGGTGCCATTACACCGTTGGGGAATGATGTAAACTCGTTCTTCCATGGTTTGCGCACGGGTGTCAGCGGAGCTGGGCTAATCACCCACTTCGATACTGAAAAGTTCAAGGTGAAATTTGCCTGCGAGGTTAAAAACTTCAATACAGAAGATTTTTTTGATCGCAAAGAAGCAAGGAAAATGGATCCTTTTACCCAATATGCCATGGTGGCCGCCGATGAGGCGATTCATCACAGTGGTATATTGCAGCAAACATATAATCCGGATCGCATTGGTGTGGTTTGGGGCGCCGGAATCGGCGGTCTCACCACGTTCTTCGCTGAAATTGTAGACTATGCAAGGGGCGACGGGACTCCGCGTTTCTCGCCCTTTTTTATTCCTAAAATGATTGTTGATATAGCCCCAGGTTTTATCAGCATCAAACATGGATTCAGAGGCCCCAATTATTGTACGGTCTCTGCTTGCGCATCCTCAACCCACGCGTTGATTGATGCCTTTAATCTCATTCGTTTGGGCAAAGCCGATGCCATCGTTTCAGGTGGTTCGGAAGCCAGTGTTAACGAACCTTCAGTTGGAGGTTTTACGAACATGAAAGCGTTGAGTGAAAGAAATGATGATTTCATGACAGCCAGTCGCCCGTTCGATAATAATAGGGATGGTTTTGTTATGGGAGAAGGTGCCGCGGCAATGATTCTAGAAGATTATGAACACGCCAAAGCCCGTGGAGCAAAAATTTATGCCGAAATTGTTGGCGGTGGAATGACCGCTGATGCATATCACTTGACAGCTCCTCACCCCGAGGGTTTGGGCGCTTGCAACGTGATGAAAGTGGCCCTTGAAGATGCCGGTATGGTGCCTTCAGACATCGATTACATCAACGTGCACGGTACAAGTACCCCACTAGGTGATATCGCAGAGAGCAAGGCTATCCTTTCGGTTTTTGGTGAAAATGCATACAATCTTAACATCAGTAGTACAAAGAGTATGACAGGTCATTTGTTGGGTGGTGCAGGTGCCATCGAATCTTTGGCTTGTATCCTCGCTGTAAGTGAAGATATTGTTCCTCCAACGATCAATCACTTTACCGATGACCCAGAATTCGACCCAAATTTGAATTTTACGTTTAATGTTGCTCAGAAACGGACAGTTAGAGCCGCTTTGAGTAATACTTTTGGATTTGGCGGACACAATGGATCTGTGATTTTCAAAAAATTCGAGGACTAATCCTTACACATTGAAGGGTTTGCTATCACAATTTCTCGGAAACAACCCACTTTCCAACAAAATTTATCGAGTTACGGGAATTAAACCTGGCAAACTTCGCATTTATCAGGAGGCACTTAGGCATAGTTCTATGTCCGACCCCCGTAGTGTAGATCAAATAAAGAACAATGAGCGCCTAGAATTTCTTGGCGATGCAATCTTGGATGCTGTTGTTGCCGAAATTTTATTTAAGCAGTTCCCCAAAAAAAATGAGGGCTTTTTAACAGAGATGCGCACCCGAATTGTAAACCGGGAGCAATTGGGTTATTTGGCAAGTAAACTTGGATTGGTGGAGATTATGGATATCAAACGGGATCTTCATTCCAACAAAATCGCAATGAAAACAATTGGTGGCAATGCCTTGGAAGCACTCATCGGTGCGATTTATTTGGACAAAGGTTTTTTGGCCGCTCGAGAGTTTGTAAGTCAGCGACTAGTGGGGCAGTATTTGGATATGGAAAAGCTTATGGCCACAGCCGTTTCACACAAAGCCTTGGTGATGAAATGGGCGCAGCAAAATCATAAGGTGTTGCGATTCGACAGTGAGTCACAGGTTGAAAATCGGAATGATTTACATTCTGTGAGTTTGGTGATCGATGAAGAAATATGGTTCACCGAAGTAAACCATAGTCGTAAGAAAGCGGAGGAGTTGTGCTCTGAAAAAGCGTGCCGGAAATTGGGGCTTTAATCCGTTTGTGAATTGTTTCCTTCTTCACGGTCGGCTTCCCGTGGCAGCAAAATTACCTGTTCCGTTTGTTTTGCAAAATTGCACCAATAGCATTCTGCTTTCCCACAACCGTTCATGAATTCTAAGGTTTGCAATTGATGGTTGGCTTTAGCAATCCATTCGCGAAGCAATTTATTTTGATCGTCATCGTAGTGTAGCTTGATGAGCGGGAATTCACCCTTTTCATCTTTTTCTATACAATCAATGAGTGCCATGTTGCATAGCCAAGATTTTCCGGGCTGTACATTGCTCATGAGTTGGTAGATGCCCAATTGGAACCAGTAAGGGTTTGGCAGTTTATCTTGGCTCCGCGGCCCCGGAGGGGCCGCCTTCTTCGCGGAATTTTCTGGCTTGCCTGTTTTGTAATCTACCACAGTAACCCGATTGCCATCAAAAATCATCTTATCCAAAAAGCCTGAAATATTTACCCCATCTATCACCGCATTGATCATCCTTTCTGTTTGAACCAAGTTGTATTGCTTGAATTCGTCTTTCCTGGCCAGGTAATAGGCCGGTAATACATCGTGCCCTTGCTGCATCCGTAGCTTGAATTGCTTCTCGTTAAATGCATGCCTTTCCTTGTACATCTCTTTGTCGAACTGCACTTTCAAATCTGATTCGCTCATCCATACCTTATCTTTCGTCCATCGATCTACCCATTTGTGCATCGCTCCATGCATCGCCGTTCCAAATGCCGCAGCAGGAGAGGGTGCATCGGGTACTCGAACAATCCGTGTGAAATAGAATTTCAATCCACACTCTAAAATGCTATACAAAGTGGATGGTGAGAACTTGAAATTGGCCGTTCTGCTTGCAATCCACTCCATTTTGTCGGATTTTAATTTCGGTTTCGATGTTCGCAATAGCATGGCCTGATTGGTGAAAATCAAACGTTCACTTGGTATCATTGTGCAGTCTCCCGCTTCTGATTCCAAAGCCTCGGAAACAAAAGTTGAGGCAATCGCATCGCTTACCTTCGTTGCTGTAATGCGTTTCTGATTGTAGCTGATATGTAAGGTTTTCTTTGCTCTGGTAATAGCGACATAAAACAGCCTGCGTCGTTCTTCGCTGCTTTCCTCATCGCTCGTCGCATTTTTTAGTTGAATGCTTTTCCCGTGAATCAACGATAAGATTCGATATGGCATTCTTCCCGTTTCGCTTTTTTCCCATTCCGTTTGATTGGCGCGGACTACAAAAACATGCTCAAATTCTAAACCCTTACTGCTGTGCGCTGTAATGAACTGAACCCCTTCCGCTGTTCCAATGCGCTTTTCTAAAGGGACTGCAATGTCGTTGTTGATCATCTTTTTCACCGTCGCAATAAATTCGTGGGGCTTCATAAATGGGGTTTTCTCACTCATTCTGATGGCAAATTCCATGAATGTCTGCAAGACTTCCAATGTCCATTCCTGATCATGCGACTTCAATGCGTATGCCAAGTACCCCCCTTTGCTGTATATGTCGCGAATCAACTCAGGAACAGTAAGCCAACTAGCTTCTTTAATCCATACTTCAATGTTGTTCCAAAGTTCTTTTAGTGCCTCAGAAGGTGAACTTGTAAACATATCACCTTGTGTAGGCGACTTGATGATTTTTTGAATGTGCTCCCGCCAAGTGTATTTTTCTTTGCCGTCTTTTCTGCTGCTTGATCGGTCGGCATAGATGCTAACCGACAATTGATTTACCTCAAAACTGCTGATATTATACAGCGGACTAACCAGTAATTTGTATATTAAATGTTCCCCACTGTTAGGCATTTCTAATTCTAGCGACAAGTATTCCAACCAATTGATTAAATGTTGGATCAATGTTTCATTGAGGATATTTACCGGTCTGTGAATTACAAAAGGAACCTCAACGGCATTAAACGCATCGGCCAAAACCAATGCGTGCTTGTTCTGAGGAAACAATACTGCAATTTCATTGGGCGTCTCACCTTCGGCGATAAGTTTTTTGATAGTTTCGGCCACACCAACCGCTTCGTGAAACTCATTGTTGAATAGGTTGTTACTTGGCGTCAACTGAGGGTATTTTAAGTTGTCACCGCTTGCAACCAAATCCTTGCTTAACCCCTTCATTTGATTCACCAACCGCAATGTGTTTTTATCGATCAATCGTTTCGCACTGTCTAAGATGGGCTGCGTACTGCGATAGTTTTTTACCAAAACCACCGTGTTTAAATTCGACTCATATTTCTCGGCAAATTTGAGCATGTTACTCACCTTTGCTCCTTGGAACGCATAAACGCTTTGGTCGTCGTCGCCCACAACAAAACAATTGGGTTCGTCTTGCCAATAATCAATCAATTTATATAGGATGTGATTTTGGATTCCGCTGGTATCTTGGTATTCATCCACCAGTATGTATTGAAATTGCTCTTGGTATGTGATTAATAATTCTTCGTCTGTATCAAGTGCCTTTGCAACCCATTCTAACATATCAGAGAATTCATACAAGCCCGCTGCCGCTTTCGCTTCTTTGTAATTCTCATATAGGTCCGCCGCCGCTTTCGCCTTTTTCCAAGACGTCATTGCTTGGTCGTAATCCTTCATTTTTAGATCACCAGCCAAATTAGGCGCACGATTTACCTTGTAGGTGTGGTTTGGGAAGGCTAGTTTGTAATTGTCGTGATCGCTAAGAAACGTAATCCAATCATTGATTTGCGATGCGTTGATTTCTTCAGATTGCATAAGCGCCCATAGCTTGGTTAAATCCCTACGGATCTGCTGCGCATCTTCATTGTATGATTTTAGGATCGATTGTGCGGGTAGCTTTTCGATGAGTCCTTGCACCAAATCGATTTTATCCAATTCGTCCATCACTCGCAGCTCCCGCCTTGAGAATTTCTCAGGATAGTCTTGGATGATTTTATTACAAAGGCCATGAAATGTATAAATGGGGACTTTATAAGCATCCGGACCCATAAATTGACTGAGTCGCTTTTGCATCGCTGTAGAACCCGCTTCGGTATATGTGAGGCAAAGGATGTTTTGAGGCTGCGTATCCGTTTTTTTGAGAATATTAAGAATGCGTGTGGCCAAGATTTGCGTTTTACCCGTTCCCGGTCCGGCAATAACCATCACAGGTCCTTCAATGGCATCAACGGCAAGTTGCTGTTCTGTATTGAGTTTTTGATAGAGTTCTTCGAACGTCTGCATATTTGCAATATAGCCATTATCTTCGCATTTTTATGAGCAACACCAAGCAAGAATATACCCATGTTTTGAACGCCTGTAGGGAAGTGTTTTTGAAGAAAAATCAAGATTATGGCACCTCTTGGCGGTTGTTTAGACCCTCTAGTTTAACAGATCAGATTTATATCAAGGCGCAGCGGATTCGCAACATCGAAGAAACAGGTAGAAATGCCGTAGGCGATGACGTGCGCGGCGAGTTTATGGGCATCGTAAATTACAGTTTGATCGCGCTCATTCAATTACATTACATCGGATTGCAAAAGGATCCTGAAGGAATTGAAGAAATAGCCAAGGTCTACGATGAATGGGCAGAGAAAACCCGAGATTTGATGCTGCTTAAGAATACAGATTACAGTGAGGTTTGGCGCGAGATGAGAATCAGCAGCTTTACCGATATGATTTTGGTGAAAATTGCACGCATCAAACAGATAGAGGACAACGCTGGGAAAACTTCTGTGAGCGAAGGCGCCGATGCCAATTATCAAGATATTATTAATTATGCGATATTTGCTTTAATACGATTATAAAAACAAGATGCGGATACCTTACTTGATTGCCAGATTTTTAACCGGTGCACTTTTCGTGTTTTCTGGGATAGTAAAATTGAACGATCCTAGCGGTTTTGGGATCAAACTGAATGAATATTTTGATGTTTTTGCCCAAGATTTAGCCACGCCGCAAGACTCTATGCGATTGGTGGTGTTTTCTCAAGGGAAGAAAATCATCGACCAAAAAACGGTGTTGTACAGTTTCGATACCGAAAAAGAGATGATGATTGAGGCCAAAGGTGTTGTTGACGGTGGCGATGGGACAGCCGTTTTGCCAAAAATTAATGTTCGATGCAGTTGGGGTGGTTCATCCGTTGCAGAAACTACTTTGGATGTGCTTTTACCAATGCCCGCTTCCAAGTCTATCGATTTTGAATTTGTGGCACTAACACCAGGACAAGAACTGCCTTCGATAAAATCGCCGGTGGATCCCAAACAAGGAGGTCATTTGTCGTTCCCAGTACCTATGGTAGGAATGCCGAGTGGCGACTCCTCCAATGCCGAACCCCTAACATGGGAAGATATCTCAGTTTCTGAAAGTAAAGCAGTCAACATCGCCGCATTTGCCAAACCCAATGGTTCGCTGTTTGATTTCTTCAAGTGGTCTAAAGATTACAGTTTGTATTTGAGCGTTTTCTTTTGCGCCTTGGAAGTTTTGCTGGGTCTTGCGATGCTGATAGGCTGGAATATGCGTTTAACAGTTGCCATTACGGCGGCGTTGATATTGTTCTTTACCTTCCTAACCGGTTATAGCGCCTACTTCAACAAAGTGACCGACTGCGGTTGTTTTGGTGATTTCTTGAAATTGAAGCCTTGGCACTCCTTCTATAAAGATTTGGTTTTGAGCGGATTGATTTTAATTATGATCGCCGGGATTAAACACAATATACCTTGGTTCTCGAAGCCCTTTGGTGTGAAATTGATGGGTGTATTGAGCGTTTTGACATTGGCCTTTGGCGTTTACTGTTATATGTATCTGCCCGTTTGGGACTTCTTGCCATATAAAATTGGAAACAACATCAAAACAGTAATGACCTTTGTTCCAGAAGGAGAAAGGAGCAGCGATAGCATCGAAATTACTTGGGTTTTGTATAAACCCAACAAACAAGGGGGGACCGATTCAATTACTTGCACTACTGCCGAATTTGAAGCCAAAATGGGAGAGGGGTATCAATTTGATGCCGCAAAATCTCAACGTAAGAAATTGGTGATCGAAGGTTATAAGTCGCCCATTCACGATTTTGCCATCAACAACAATCAGACCGGGGCCGATATGAAAGATTCGTTCTTAGATGCGGAAGGATATCAGCTTGTTTATGTCGCTACTTACATCGATCAAGCCTACACTGGAGGAATGGATGATTTGCGTTCTTTGTTTACTTGGGGAAATGCAAATGGAGTGAGAATTTATCCCTTAACGGCATCATCAGATCAGCCGGCTGGCGAGTTTGCAAAAGCATATAAGTTGCCTGTGACGTTTTATTCGGCCGATCAAAAGATGTTAATGACGATGGCTAGATACAATCCAACGGTGTTCTTCCTAAAAGGCGCTCAGATCTTGGGTAAGTGGAGCGGACGGGATTTGCCAGATACGGAGGACTTAGAGGAGTTGAAGCAGGCCGCCGAAACATTGGAAGCCCAGAAATAAGAATTTCTCTCGTTCTATCCTTGGATATGGGATAAATCGGGATGGATATTGGTTAAAGGCTCAAATTGGATAAAAACATGAAATCTATCGCTAAGAAAATTGCGTTCTTATTTTCGGTGTTGTTGGGATTGGTGTTATTCATCTTTGTGTTGTTTCAGGCGATGCCCAATGCGGAGGAAATGCTCACGTCCCAAAGGGCTGATGCGAAGACGAAAGCTGCCATCGTTGCCGAATTGGGTTTGGATGAACCTTTGGGTAAACAAGCCTTGTATTATATCAATGATTTATCGCCCCTTTCCTTTTACGATAGCAGTTCCAAGAAATTGTCGATGCTTACCGGTTTTGGTTTGAGCAAGGGCAAAACACAGTGTTGGATAAAATTGCCTTACCTACGGACATCGTTTCAGAGCAAGCAACCCGTGGGCGGTATGTTGTTTCAGGCGTTTATTGGCACGATGGTCTTGGCGATAGCTGCCATGTTGCTCGCGTTGGCGATTGGGATTCCTTTGGGGGTTTTGGCGGCGATGCGACAAGGGAAATGGGTGGATCATATTATTGTTGGATCTTCTGCAATTGGGATTTCGATGCCCAGCTTTTTCTCTGCGATGTTGTTCTCGTGGTTATTTGGATATGTATGGCATGAGTCTACGGGCTTGCCGATGACGGGTAGTTTATGGGAAATCGATGAAATGGGTGAAAGTCGCACCTTGATGTGGTCGAATATGATTTTGCCTGCCTTGGCTTTGGGGATTAGACCATTGGCGGTTTTTATCCAACTGACAAGAAATACCATGGTTGAGATGCTTGCCCAAGATTTTGTACGGTCAGCCAAAGCGAAAGGACTATCCACCTGGCAAGCAACTTGGAAACACGCGCTACCAAATGCGTTGAATCCGCTGATTACTAGTGTGGGCGGGTGGTTTAGTAGTTTGTTGGCGGGTTCATTTTTTACGGAATATATTTTTCAATGGAGGGGTTTGGGGAAGGTGACGATTGAAGCATTGCAACAATCCGACTTTCCGGTGGTTATGGGGGCTGTTTTATTCACAGCATGTGTGTTCTTTATTCTCCATACGATTACAGAACTGTTGTATGTTTGGATTGACCCTCGCGTGAGATATGAATAAACTTTACTTAGTTGGATTGCCGGCATCAGGAAAAACGACAACCGCAAAATGGTTGGCCAACAAATTGGGCTGGACCTTCGTGGATTTAGATCGGATGATTGAAGTGCAGTTGGAAATGTCGGTTTCGGAGATTTTTGAAACCCATGGTGAGGCGTTTTTTAGGGAAACGGAGGCAAAGTGCTTGCGTGATACCCTTCACATGGAGAAAGTTGTTGTAGGCTCTGGAGGGGGTACGGCAGCGTATCATGGCAACATGGATTGGATGAAAATTCATGGACTTACGCTCTTTTTAAACACTTCTCTTGAGGTTTTAGTGGCTCGAATAGGTGCTGAATTGGCCCAACGCCCTATGTTTTCGGGTAAAAACGAGTCGGAAATACTTGAAAAATTATCACAAATCGCAGAAAATCGCAGTATTTACTACAGTTCCGCAAAAATAGTGTGGAATAGAAGTGAACCAAACGACATGTTGTATCATGCTGTTAATCAGTTGATTGCGTAAAAACTAGGTCTGTTTTTTTTCAAATTGTTAATTTCTCGTGTAAAAGTTCATTGTGC
>CAJBVU010000012.1 GCA_903959115.1 uncultured Bacteroidota bacterium | reverse complement strand
GGACGAGAAATCGATCGACAAAGAACTGCGCTCTCGTTTGAACTATCGAAAAGGGTTTTGCTTGGTCAATGCCAAGAAATATAAGGAGGCAGTTGAGGTGTTGAAGTCGGTTGCGGATGCCCCCGGAGAATATCGAGATTTGGGAAGTTATTACTACGGATATGCCTGTTTGATGATGGGGGATTATCCACAAGCGATTGCGGCTTTTGAACGAATCAAGGACAAAGGGTACGATAATGTGAGATTTTACTTGGCCCAGGTGCATTACCAAATGAGCAACTACGACTTTGCGATTGCCGAACTGGATAAGGTGGGTAAAAAAGTGCCTCAAAACCAGGTTTTATGGTTGAAGGGAAAGTGTTATTTCAGAAAGAACTCTTTTGAAAAGGCGGCGGAAGCCTATCGGTTGGCTGAGCTTTCTCCTGATACATTGAAAGTGGAAGAGCGGTATGAAATTGGATATTCGTTTTATCGCACTGGGGATTATGCGGGTAGCTTGAAATGGTTAAGCAGTGTGGCCGCTGAGGGCGATAGTTTGTCGCAGATCGCCAGTTTCCAACTCGGAAATGCATTGATGAAGCAAAAGAACAATCGCGAGGCGATGAACGCTTATGCAGAAGCTTTTCGGACAGGGTTTGACCCGTCGATTGCCGAAATGGCGCTATTTAATCAAGCGAAATTGGCCATTCAATTGGGCGATAACGGCAGCATCGGACTGTTGGATAAATATGTGAAATTGTTCCCAAATAACCCCAATGCCAAGGAAGCCACGAAGCTCAAGGCTAGGTTGTTGATTAATACAGATAGTTATCGCGAAGCAGTTTCTTTGTTGGATGGTCTGGGGGATTTGGATGCGCAGACCGAAGAAGTGTATCAAAAAGTAACCCTTGCCCGTGGGATGGAGTTGTACAAGGCTCGCAATTTAAAAGGCGCAATAGAACTGTTCGATAAATGCGCATCGAAGCGTTCTAATATGGACCTTAACGCACAAGCGAGATTTTGGAAAGCAGAAACATTGATGCTCATGGGCGATGAAGCTGCCGCAACCAAGGGATATCAAGACTTTTTGGATCAACCATCAGCCACATCTACAGAAATGTATCCCTATGCCTATTACGGTTTGGGTTACATGAAGTTTCAACAGAAGAAATACGATGAAGCAGCAAGTAATTTTAGTCGTTTCACAACCCAAGCCGCGCAAGGTCGTTACGACGAGAGAATGGTTCACGATGGGTATCTTCGATTGGGCGATTGTAACTTCATGACAAAACAATTGACCGAGTCGGTTAAGGCATATGCTTACGTGACTGGTAAAAAGGGAACGGATGCGGATTATGCTTTGTATCAAAGTGGGTTGATTTATGGCTTGCTGACAAAAAGCGAGGAGAAGGTGACCACCATGAAGCGTTTAATTACGGATTTTCCGAATTCTCGTTTTGTTGTGGATGCTTATTTTGAGTGTGCTGAGGAATATATGGTGATGGGCAGAAGTAATGAAGCGGAACAGTATTACAGCGATATTCTTCAGAAATTTCCAAATAACCCCAAAGCCAATCGCGCATATTCTACGTTGGGTAGGATCTATTATAACAACAATAAGTTGAGCAATGCGGTGGAGGTATATAGTAAACTGTACGACAATTATCCGGGCACACCTGAAGCGCAAGCGGCCAATGATATGGTCCGCAAGATTTATTCAGAGCAGGGCGATGCAAAGTCGTATGTGCGATGGAAGAAGGATCGCGGCGGAATATCGGACAACGACCAAGATAGTTTGATGTATGAAACGGGTTATAACGCCTATGAAAAAGGAGAATTTGCTGTCGCTAAGAAAGGTTTTGATGCTTATTTGTCTGACTATCCCAAGGGCTCTTTCTATTTGTCGGCCCATTATTACTTGGCACAAACCAACGAAGAGTTGAAGAATTCAGCAGAAGCCATCAAACATTATTCGGTGGTTGCTTTGGCCAATAGCGGAGAGTTGAAGGAAGATGCAGCCCTAGCTGTGTTGAAGTTGAGTGGTGAGAATCCCACTTGCGATCAGGTTTTGGTTTACGTGGAGGTTCTGGAGCCAATTACTCAATCACGTCAGACCAAGCAAAACTGCTGGAAGACAATGATGTATTGTTATGCAAAGAATGGCAATTCCGTGGGCTTAGAAACAATTTCGGCCAAAGTATTGGCCGACGAAGGTACTCCTGTTGAATTGCGCACCGAAGCCAAGTTGATCTTGGTGAAGGCGGATATCAAGGCAGGAAAGACAGAGAATGCCATGACCGACCTAAAAGCCATTTACAGCAAGGAGAACAATCGTTTTGCGGCAGAGGCTAAGTATTTGGAGGCAGAATTGTTGTATTCACGTGATAGTATTGCTGCTTGTCAGGCGTCATGTTACATCATATTAGATGAGTTCAATGGTTACGATATGTGGGTTGGAAAGGCTCTAATATTGTTGGGCGATGCGTTTAAAAAGGAAGGCGACTTCTTTAACGCAAAAGCCACTTGGAACGGTGTGATCGAGAATTTTGATGTTGCTGAGTTGGTTGCCATCGCCAAAGACAAATTGGCTCAATTGGCTGCTGAGCAAGCAAAGAATCCCAAATAAGGAGTAGTTGTAGTTTTTATTTCATATGGTAGACTTGGGGGCGGCAACGCCCCTTTGTTTTTTTTCGTCTATATTCGACTAAACAATCCCGATTATTTCAATGAGACGATTATTGATTTCTTGCTTATTATTCTTGTTGAATGTGTCGTTAGTGGCTCAAAATCCTATTTGTACATCTCAAATTAGAACGAAATACAATACGTACCGAATCACTGGCAATGGTTACAGTGCAATTAATCCCTACAGTATTGCTTACGCCAAATCGGGCGGATATTGGGTGGGTGGTCTAGTTACTAAGTCTTCGGGGAATGTTGATTTTTTTGTTTCAAAATTTGATGATACCGGTAAACTCATCCTGTCAACGGCGATTGGTTCTTCGAGTTCAGAAACTGGGTACCCAATTCCAATTTTTCCCACCAGAGATGGCGGTTGTTTGGTTGCTGGTAGGGTGAATTCTGCTTATGAACTCGGCTCTTTGTCTAAAATCGATAAAAATGGAAATTTGGCCTGGTCACGTCAGTCTCCAATATATCAGACAGGGGTTTATGATGCATTTCGAGGGATTTACGTAGATGAGAATAGCGATATACTCGCCGTTGGTACCGGTATGCAACTGACGGGCAAAGCGAATTTATTGGCAACATTATTGGATTCATCAGGCCAGGTAAGGTGGGTTAAGAATTTTGATTTTGGAGGAACGCAGCACCATTTTAATGCCATTGATAAAACAGATTCGATATATACGTTGGTAGGGTGGTGCACCTTTAGTGGTGGTGGGATTTCTCCGATAATGGCGCAAATTTCGGAATCCGGGAGGTTTATTCGAAGTAATTATTATCCTGCTTCTAGTACAACTACGTATAGCGATGTATTGATATCTGATTCTAAATCCATTTATACACTAGGCTATTCAAGTACGCCATCAGGCCAACATTGTTATATAACAAAAATGAAAATGGATGGTGCGATTTTGTGGCAAAAGGCCATTGGTTATGGGGGTGACGTGGGGAATAAATTACTGTTTGATGAAGGTGAATTATGGGTTTCTGGCCAATCGACTAAGCTAGGGGCTAACAAGAGAGAGTATTTTTTAAATATCGATACATCAGGAAATTTGATAAAATATGGGGGGCTGTTTTGGGATGTCTATGGGTTTTCCTCTAAGCATCAAGGCAGCAGTATCAGTCAAAGTCATTCAGGTGGACTAGTCTCCGTGGGTATCGATGATCAGTCTGTGTCGCCTCATTTTAATATAATTTTCGGTAACCCATGCCAAACCGTGAATTGCGGAATTAATTTGATAAAGGCTCCCACAATTCAATCGATGTCATTATCGAGGCAAACGCTGAACTGCACAGCTAAAGACAATGGAAGTTTGACAAATCAAACGCTAAGTCAACAACCAATCCCAATTTCATACACGTTAAATTGTTACGACAATTGTATTTTTAATAGCAAGAAGTTATTGCCCACAACTTTTACTCTTTGTAAGGGTGGAAAAGACAATCTTGCGGTGGATGTTCGAAACAGTAATTACAAGTATTTATGGAGTAACGGAGATACGTCGTCTAAATTTACATTTTATTCGCCTGGTCAGTTTTGGGTAAAAACATATAATAAATGCGGCAGTAGAATTGATACAATTAATATTGGTGGGGTGGATAGTTTACGATTTTCCAAACTACCAGATTCTCTTTATTGTTACAGAAATTGGACTTATCAGTTGAATCTTTTGCCCATGCTTGAGACCTCAATTGCCTGGGAAAATGGTAATCAACAATGGAGCAGGTCTATCACCATGCCAGGTAAATATTGGTATGAGGTGAAGAATCGTTGTGGCGTTTGGCGAGATACGTTTAAGATTACTGAGGATTCAGCGCCCAAATCTCTATTGCCAAAACAAATGAGCTTGTGCAATGGCAGTAATGCATTTCTGGATGGAACCCAATTGGGTAAGGGGGAATATCAATATCGTTGGGAAGATGGTACAAAAGTGCCTACCAGTTGGGTTTCTGCTTCGGCTATAAAAATGTTGAAAACGTGGAATCTCTGTGGGAGTATTAACGATACGGTTAATGTGGTTTTTGGCGAGTGTAACTGTATTTTTTGGGTCCCCAACGCATTTACACCAAGGGCTAGTATCGGTAAGAATGATGGATGGAAGCCTGAGTTTAATTGTGCTGCGGATGCTAAATTTAGTATATATTCTCGTTGGGGAGAGTGCTTGGTTCGTGATCAGTC
>CAJBVU010000011.1 GCA_903959115.1 uncultured Bacteroidota bacterium | reverse complement strand
GCTCAACACCATCAACCGCTCAATGTGATGACAATACCCGTTCTTCAACACCTTTTTGATAACCACATCCACAGGCACAATGCCCGTAGTTCCGTCATAAAACGACTGAGGAATTTTCCGCGTGTATCCCCAGTAATTGCGGGTGCGCTGCTTACGCCCAACCGACAAATACAACCCCCTTATAAACTCCCGCCAACCCAACAACTGTCGCACAAACCCTTCCACGTCATTCAGCGGCAAGTCGCGCGTCTCACTTTCATGCAAAACTGCATCCAAAACATCCTTGGGTAAAAGCAATCCATTATTGAGATAGACCGATAACAAACTGTGATGCAACAAAGGCTCTTTCGCCACCAATGCATCCTCGTAAGTGCCAAAATGCAACAGTCTATGCTCCACAAAATCCTTCAGCCATCGCTGAGCACCGTCATGGGAAATCGCATAATCAAAATCGCCTTGAAATTCGCCCGGTGCAGAAGGAAAATGCCGCTCCACATAGGAAACCGCCTCTGACCAGTACTTCTCCTCTTCATCCGTTCTTCCATTGGCCAACTCCGGCACAGGTTGATTTTTGGGGAATCGCTGCCGATTGTCCTCATCAAAACTCCACTTCCCGCCCCGAGGCTTCGCCCCATCCATCAGCACCTGAAACTGCTTGCGCTGCGCCGAATAAAAATTGGCCTGCAAAAAGTGCTTCTTGCCTGCAAAATAGGATTTCACATCCGCTCGATTCAGCATAAACTGCGGCGTATCGTGGTACTCCAAAGCAATGCAGTTCAATAAAGCCGCTGCTGTCAATCGCTGTACCAACCAATCGTCTTCTGGGCGATAGAGCTGAAACTCCGAAAACCCTTCATCACCCCATTGTTTCACCCAAACCGAAAGATCCACCGCCTTGCCCTCACAGGCGAAGTATCGCACATCCAATCCACGCTGTCGCAACCCATCCGCATAACACCGCATCGTAGCGCGATGAAACACCAATTTCTGCTTGTGAAACGCGTACTGCTCAAAAAACAACGGCTCCTCCATCACCGCCACCGTTTCAACCCCCTCGGGAAGCTGATCAAACAACTGATGCGGAAAAACCAGCCAAAGCGATGTCTTGAGGGTAGAAGTCACCCCAAACTAACAAGTGTTAGTGTAATTGGTTTTGTGCGTCGGCCAGCGCATCGCTGGCCAATCCAAATTGCAACCGCAAAAAAAAGGAACAACGCAGGGCGTTGTTCCTTTTTTTGAAGCCCCAAATACTTAAGGACTTACCAAATTCAAACTGATGTTGAAATACAATGGATTGCTCAACTGATTCACCATCACATAAGGTGCATCGCTGGCCAATCCAAAAGCACGATAAACCTCTTTGCCATCGCTCAAACGATCCACGTCATAGCGATAGTTGATGCGGTAACCTGCTTGGATCGACATCCAAATAAAGTCTTTCAACGAGAATTCATAAACCATGCGCAAACGAATTTCTCCCCTGCGGATTTCCAAATCCTCGTTTCTGAGGTTTGCACTAGAGGCGACATCACCACGCCATAAACGGTAACTCTGTCCCTCCAACTCATAACCCGCAAACAACATGTTTCTGCTGTTGATGGTTCTGCGAACATGGGCCCGCGCAGGGAATAAAATTTCAGTACCCCATTTATTGGCCACATCGGTAGAATTATAAAAAATGATCGGAATATAGTTCAATTCACCCACGCGATAAGTTCTGGCAACACCCACACCCCATTGCTTTTTCTCAGAAGTACGCTTTCCATAAATCAACGCTGCAGAATATTTTGTGTATTTCAAAGGCATGAACTTCCCAAATTTATAATCGCCACTCAAATCCGCTGAACCCTGAAACAACAAAAATTTCACATCGTTCAATGGCTTAAACACCGTAGTACTCAAACCCATCGTACGAAGACCATTTTCGCTGAGCGAACGAAGCATAGGATTCTGCAATTGATCAGGTTTCTCAAATTTGTATCGCTGCTCCCAATAGTTCGCCCCCATCTGCCACACCAAATTGGTGCGAGAAATTACGGGAATGTTACACCCAAAACGAATTCCATTAGAAGTCATCACGTGAGCACTATCCGGCATCAAATAGGGCTGTTTCAGCGTTCTAATCGAATCTGCATTCATGTGATAGCCCATCTGATAGTCGTATCCAATACTGATCAACTTTGCCGGACTCAACCCCTCGATTTTCGGATTACAAAATCGCTTTGAGCCCTCAGCGGCGAACCCTACATTGTCGTATTGACTGTAATCTTCCTCCACTTCAACCGCCGGAACCGTGGTATCCTTCGGGGTTCCAACATTGGTCTGAGCTTGTAACACGCTGCCAACCAAAGACATCAAAGTCAACATCAACAGGCGCTGAGCTCCGGAAACAGTAAATTTGCTTGCTTGCATGAACCGTTATTTAACAATCATGCGCTTCCAAACATCGGTTCTACCCAACGCCGACACCCCAATATAACCGCGAATATCCAACGTATTGGCGTTCGTCATTTTGATGGTACAGCTATAGGTACTTCCATTCAAAGGATCGTAGATAGTGCCATCAGCCCATTCGTTGTTGCCTTTATATACGAAATCTTTGAGCATGCGATACCCTTTAAGAGGCACATTTTTCATGCTAGGATCTGGATTATTTTTATCTGTTTTTGGCTGACCGGTAGCTGGATCGATGGGTTCCTTCAACCAAACAAACTTGCCATAATATTTGGTACCGATTTTTTCAACTTTCACACGGGCTCTACCATTGCTTGGCTCCCAAACACCCATCAAGCGATCAGCTTCTGGATTCTGATGAACAAAAGCAGTTAACACGCCGGCCACCAAGACCAACAACATAGGTACAATCAACTTTTTCATATCTAATTTTCTTAATTTTTGTTTTCTGTAATTGGTTGATGAAACTTATTTGTACGACAATTCAAAGTCGAAATCGCCTTTGAACGACATATTCGCTTCCAAATCCTTCAATAAACTTGCATCCACCACGAGATAAAACTGCTTCTCAGCAAAATACTCTTCGGCGGTTACTTCATTTGATACCGACAAGACAGCATCTTTAGTACCTGGTTTTACGGGGTTCAAGAACGCCAATTCCTTCATTTGCAAATCGGGGTTATCGCTCGCCAAACTCACCACAAAACTGCCTACCCCATCGAAATTGGCAGAATCCACCGCGCGGATATGCGCCGATTTCAAACTGGCGCCCGTTACTTTCACACCTTCCGCATAGCGATCACCTAGAATTTCTTTCAAATCAACCGCAACAGTGTATTGGGCTGGGTTAGGACCTTCAAACAAAGGGCCCTCTAGCGTAAACGCCACATCGTGAAGTGCAAATGTGGTTTTTTCGCCACCACCACCGCAAGCTGAAATCAATGTCAAGGCCAACGCAGCCGTAAATCGTATGAGTTTTTTCATCCCACCAAACTAAAGCCAATGACTCATTCCGAGCCCACTTATGGTAATTATCCATAAGTTTATCGCTGAGAACATGTCAATTAAATATCCAAATCTAGAAACCAATACCTCCTTTGGGTTGTTGTTATTGTATGTCGAAAAAAGCCATCATTGTTGGAGCGGGAATTGCTGGCATCGCCACATCAATCCGTTTGGCAAGACTGGGTTATACGGTTAATGTTTTTGAGGCCAGCCAACACCCTGGTGGCAAAATGAGTGCGTTTGAAAACCAAGGGTATCGCTTCGATGGAGGTCCATCGCTGTTCACCATGGCGCATCTGGTCGACGAGCTTTTTACCCTGTGCGGAGAGAATCCAAGCGAATATTTCAACTACCAACAGCTCGACACTATTTGTCATTACTTTTTTGAGGATGGCACTCGATTTCAGGCCCACAAATCCTGGGACAAATTCGATGAATCATTGCAGGGAATCGCGAGCGATAGCGAGCGAAAGGCACTGAAAAAGCAACTAGACAAGGCCGCGTTCCGATACAACACCACCGCACCCTTGTTCATTGAGCAAAGCTTGCACAAAGCAACCAACTTCTTCAATTTCAAGACCCTCAAAGGCCTATTTTACACTCCAAAATTGAATTTATTTCAATCGATGGATCGCGAGAACAAACAGCGCGTGGGCAACAAATACCTTGTGCAATACCTCAACCGTTTCGCCACTTATAATGGAAGCGATCCCTATCGCGCACCCGCATTGTTGAACATGATTCCTCACCTGGAACAACAATTGGGTTCATTTTACCCCGAGGGTGGGATGGTGAACATACCAAGGTCGCTGTATCATTTGGCAGTTAAACAGGGCGTCAACTTTCACTTTGGACATCCCGTACAGGAGATCATCGCCCCGAATCATAAAGCAAAAGGTGTTCGTGTCTTGAATCAAGGATCCGGTGAAACCCTCACATTACTGGGCGATGTGGTTGTGAGCAATGCCGACATTTACACTACTTACAATAAATTATTACCGCAGCATAGTGCTCCGCAGCGCACATTAAACCAAGAGCGGTCCTCATCGGCGTTGGTGTTTTATTGGGGTATTACAGGCACGTTTCCCGAATTGGACTTGCACAACATCCTTTTTTCAGGTGATTATGAGCAGGAGTTCAAGGATTTG
>CAJBVU010000010.1 GCA_903959115.1 uncultured Bacteroidota bacterium | reverse complement strand
TTTGTTTTGATCGCCATAGCTAAAATAGAATGGGGATTGGCCCTCGCTGTGGATTATAGCATCGGAATTGGCGTATTCGAATTTTTGGAAAAACCTACATTTTCCATTGTTGATTGCAAATCCGTTATTTAAAATTGCCACTTGGGCATGGTTGTCCTGATACATGAACAACGGCTTAACCAAAGGCGCTTGACCGTCGGGTAGGATGGGTTCAAATTGACCCTTATTTTCAATGAAATAATGCTGGGGAAAGGGGTTGGTATTAACAAACGGGGTTTGGGCTTGAAGCTTTTGGCCAAGAAGGATCAAAATCAACAATACATTGATTCTCATCTTGCCAAAAGAGTATACCTGCCACATTCGCGGCAAATTAATGAATAAGATTTGAAATTAGACAATCAACCAATTACGCAAAACACGCCGCAACAATCTCGGCTTGTTCTTTGTCGTAGATTTTCTTGTAGCCCGTAGCGGGTGATGCACTGCTCTTTCTGCCAATGTATCGCAATGCCGATGGGAAATCGTAGCGAGCCAAATGCAACCAAGTGCCTTGGTTTTTGGGTTCTTCTTGGACCCAGCAGAATTCCGCGCCTTTGTACTGCTCGAAAATCTCAGTCAACTTCCATTCTGGCAATGGATACAACTGTTCGATGCGCACTACAGCCACATCGCTGTGGTTGCCGGCTTCCTTGCCCGCCAAAATATCGTAGTAAATTTTCCCGGTGCAGAAAACCACTCTGCGCACCTTTTTCGCCACTTGGGTGTCGTTGATTACCTCTTGGAATTCGCCCTCGCTGAGGTCTTTCATCGTGCTGACACATTTGGGGTGACGCAGCAAGCTCTTAGGACTCATGATCACCATCGGAACTTGGAAGTCACGCTTCAATTGACGGCGCATCGCATGGAACAAACTACCCGGGGTAGAGCAGTTCAATACTTGCATGTTGGAACCGGCGCACAACTGCAGGTAACGCTCCAAACGCGCACTGGAATGCTCAGGGCCTTGGCCTTCTTGTCCGTGCGGCAACAACATCACCAAGCCGCTAAATTTGCCCCATTTGGCTTCGGCGCTGGCGATGAATTGGTCGATGATGATCTGCGCACCGTTCGAGAAATCCCCAAACTGGGCCTCCCAAATCGTTAATCCGTTGGGGGTGCTGCTGCTGTATCCGTATTCGTAACCCAATGCCGCGTATTCGCTCAACAAAGAGTTGAAAATGCTCAATTTGGCCTGGTTTTCTGTCAAATGGTTCAAAGACAAATACTCTTGCTCGCTGTATTCTTTTTTGATGACCGCATGTCGGTGCGAGAAAGTTCCACGCTCTACATCCTGACCCACCATTCTCACGGGGTGACCTTCGGCCAACAGGGTGGCATAGGCCAACAATTCGCCCATGGCCCAATCGAAGGTGCCGTTATCAACCATTTTTGAGCGATCGGCGAACAGGTTTTGTACTTTTTTGATGGGCAAGTTGTCTTCTGGGATTAAGGCCAATTTTTTGCCCAATGTTTGCAGGGTTTTTACATCAACGCCTGTTTTTACTGGGTTTTGGAAATCTTTGGGTTTGGCGTGGTGGAACCCTTCC
>CAJBVU010000009.1 GCA_903959115.1 uncultured Bacteroidota bacterium | reverse complement strand
TTTAGCGATATCCTTCCGCGCAAATTGATATTCAAAAGCACAACCGAAACCAATAAAAATACACCCAGCCCAAACTGATAAACATCGTCCTTCAACGGCGTAAACCCACCCAAATAGGCCATTGGAATAGAAAGGGAGGCGATCGGCAAAAAGAGCCGCCACAAAAAATGACCCTGCCTATAAAATTGTATAAATGCGATGCCACTTACCACCAAATTCAAAATCAGCGCCACGGGTTTCATGTGTTCGGGGGCGACCTGCAAAATCGACATCAAAGCGAGGTAACCACTGGCGCCGCCATGTCCCACCGCAGAATAAAGAAATGCAATTACAAAAAATAACAGCAGCCAAGCCCCTGGATAACCCATCAACATGGCTCGAAATTAATGGAGTTCCGATGCCTAGCCAAATAAATGGACAAGAACCGTGCTTCCGGCAGCAATTTCTTGGCTTTCCTCAGGTACTTCGATGAGGCAATTGGCGACAGAAAACGAACTAAGTCGATACGATTCTTGGGCACCCAACAGCCGAACAACGCCATCGGAATATATACCTTTCAAAAAATGCGTGAGGCCCGGATTTTTCTTATACCCATCGATAAATGTCGCGGTTTTTACTTTCAACGATACCGGACATCCACTAGCCACTTCTAGCGCTGTCAACACGTATTGATAGAAGCACGACAACACCGATGCTGGATTTCCCGGCAGTCCAAAAACAACCGTTTGCTTAGGTGTAATCAAATCCGTTTTTACATCATCAACTCCCTCTTTCACCCCAAAGAACAGGGGCTTTCCCGGTTTCTGTTTGATTTTATGAAAAATGGACTGGGTCCCCGCGGCCTCGGCCGCGGGAACCACAAAGTCGTAATCCCCAACACTCACTCCACCCGTCAATACAATCATATCACTGTCCAACATCGCCAAACGAATCGATTCCGTTAAGCCTGGCAAATTGTCCTTCGCATACACAATTTTGGGTTGCGAAAATCGCAAATGTAAAAATGCCGCTTGGAGTAATTGCGAATTGGATTCATAGACCTGACCAAAACCCAAAGGCAAACCCGGCTGCTGCAACTCATCCCCCGTCACGATCAATGTCACCCGAGGCTCCCTCACCACCTCCACTTTCTCCAGACCCAAACTGGCTAAAAATCCTATTCCGGCGGCCGTTAAAATTGTTCCCTTTTTCATCGCCAGGGCACCCTTGGCAATTTCACTCCCCGCCAAACGCACATTCCTACCACAGATCAAATCGAGATCCAACACCTCCAACATGCCATCGCTAACCGATGCCTTTTCTTGCATCAAAACCGTATCAAATCCTTCCGGAACGGGAGCCCCGGTGAAAATACGTACCGCTTGGTATGGCGCGGGTCTCGGCCCTGCCTCGGCCGCGCCAGCGGCCACCTCCCCCACAATTTCCATCTTCCCGCTCTCCTCGTATCCCCGCCAAGAAAATGCATATCCATCCATCGCCGATTGCGCAAAACCCGGCATATCAATCGGTGAAAAAATGTCATCAGCCAAACACCTGCCCAACCCATCCATCAATCGAACCGATACCGATTCCATCCGCAAAACACGCTCCGCAATCAAACCCTTGGCCTCGGCCACAGAAATCATCTTTTTCATAAAATCCAACGCAAGTTAATCCTTATCCACCAATCGTAATCATACTGCGATTCACAATATCGTCCGCCACAACCGAACCCAAATCCGATCCAAACTGACCGCCCAATGCCGCCGCTTTAGCCAATACATTCGCCTCGATCAATGGACCAATCGACTCGCCTCTGCGCAACGCACCCAGCAAATCCGTTTCGCCCCGACTAAATAAACAGTTCTTCATTTTCCCGTCCGCCGTTAACCGCAAACGATTGCAATCCCCACAAAAGGGCGCACTCATTGTACTGATTACCGCAAAAGTCCCCTTCCCACCTTTCAAACGATACTGCTTCACCGTCTCATGCGGCACCCGCGCTATCTCCTCAATTTTATCGCCGAACTCACACTCCACCATCAACAAAATTTGCTGCCATGTCACCACCCGCGCATTGTCCCAATGATTCCCTTCAAACGGCATAAACTCGATAAATCGCACATGAACCCCGCTCAAAAACGACCATCGTACAAAGTCCAAAATCTCGTGATCATTCACCCCCCGCATCACCACCGCATTCACCTTTACCTCAAACCCTTCCGCCAGTAACAAGTCGATATTCGATCGCACCTGCACAAACAAATCGCGCTTGGTCAACAAAATAAATGTATCCGCATTCAACGTATCCAAACTCACATTCACCTTCTTCATCCCCGCCGCCTTCATCGCATCGATAAACAAATGAACCCGCGTGGCATTCGTTGTCATTGTTAAGTTCACCCCCAATCCACTCAACCGCTCAATAATCTCCCCAGCATCTTTCCTTACCAAGGGCTCGCCACCCGTTAAGCGGATTTTATCCACCCCTCCAGCCACAAAAACCTTGGCGATCTCAACGATTTCATCCACCTGCATCAATCGACTGGCCGGTGTAAAATCGTATTCCTCCTCAGGCATACAATACGAACATCGCAAATTGCAATTGTCCGTTAGTGAAATTCGCAAATAATTGTGAATCCGCTGGTGAGTATCAACAAAAATGGCCTTCACAATCCCCCTGTTTCCTATCAATTTCGCGCAGCGGCACTCTCTTTCACCGAACCACTCGCATTAGCCGAACCACCCGCTTTCTCAGAACCACTCGCATTAGCCGAATCACCCGCCATCGCCTTTTTCAAGATATAATTCATTTGCGCCTCCGGTGTCGTTAGCCCCAAACTCAACATATCCACCATCACAATCGCCTGCTTACCCACTTCTTCCGTTGGAAACTCCGCCGCCAATCGCTGATAATATTTCAATGCCTTGTCAATCACCCCGCCCTGCTCGTAATAATGCGCCGCAACCACCAACATCTCCATCAACGGCTTACCCTTTGGCTTAAACTGTTCGATATAAAATTCGCTGTACTCCGCCGCCTTGAAACCAAAACCCTGTCGCTCCGCCAACTTCGTACACACATAAACAAAATCACTGCTATTTTTATACTCCGGATGCGCCTTGGCAAATGTCATCAAAGACGCCACAGCAGAATCCGGCAACTTATCCCACTGAACCTTGGGCACAATCAACGCCTCGTATTTGGATACTTTCTCAAAATCGCGATCAAACTTACTCGTACATCCCACCATCAAAATCAAACCCCAAATCAAACCTTGCCATTTCATGAAGCAAAAATAAGTGAATGATGTGAAAAACTCGGGAATAGCCATTGAAATCCATTGACTAATATTGTATTTATGAGTGAAGTGGCTAGGTATACCGAAGACGAAATCAAAAGTCTTGATTGGAAAGAGCATATTAGGCTCCGTCCGGGAATGTACATCGGAAAGCTGGGCGATGGTACCGCGGCAGACGATGGCATCTATGTACTGGTGAAAGAAATCGTCGACAATTCCATCGATGAGCACGTGATGGGGAATGGAAAGAAAATCGACATTACCATCGACGACAAGCGTGTAACCATCCGCGATTGGGGAAGAGGAATTCCATTGGGAAAAGTCATCGATTGCGTTTCCAAAATCAATACCGGAGGTAAATACGATTCCAAAGCCTTCCAAAAATCCGTAGGTTTGAACGGGGTGGGTACCAAAGCCGTGAATGCCCTATCCAATTATTTCGTGGTTCAGAGTTTCCGCGATGGCCGCAGTAAACGCGCCGAATTCGAAAAAGGCGAACTCATGGTCGATGCGCCCGAAACCGATACCACCGAACCCAACGGAACGCTCATGGTGTTTGAGCCCGATGCCAGCATCTTCAAAAACTATCGCTATATCAGCGAATTTTTGCGGGAGCAAATCAAAAACTACACCTACCTAAACTCTGCCCTTACCATTCGATTCAATGGCGAAAGCTATGCTTCACGTCGCGGTTTGCTCGATCTTCTCGATCACAAAGTCACCGAAGAAGCCGCCCTTTACCCAGTCATTCACGTCAAAAACGAAGACATCGAACTTGCCTTTACCCATACCGATTCCTACGGCGAAGAATATTACTCCTTCGTAAACGGCCAATACACAACCCAAGGTGGAACACACTTAGCAGCCTTCAGAGAAACCTTCGTGAAGACCATTCGCGAGTTTTATAAGAAGGAATTTGATGCCACCGACATTCGCGCTTCGATCACCGCAGCCATCAGCATTCGTATCATGGAACCTGTGTTCGAAAGTCAAACGAAGACAAAGCTAGGTAGCGCCGACATGGGAGCCGATGGGCCGAGTATCAAAACGGCGATGCTCGATTTTATCAAGAAAAACGTCGACGATTACCTACATAAAAACCCTACCGTTGCCGAAGCATTGCTGAAGAAGATTCTGCAAAACGAACGCGAACGAAAAGACATGGCCGGTGTGCAAAAATTGGCCAAGGAACGCGCCAAAAGAGCCAACCTGCACAACAAAAAGTTGAGGGATTGCAAAACCCACCTTACCGATCCAAAATCGGATGTTCGATTCGAAACCACCCTGTTCATCACAGAGGGGGATAGCGCCAGCGGATCCATCACCAAAAGCCGAAACCCCAATCTACAAGCGGTATTTAGTTTGCGCGGTAAACCCTTGAACTGCTACGGGCTAAAAAAGAAAATCGTATACGAAAACGAAGAATTCAACCTGCTTCAACACGCTTTGGACATCGAAGAAGGCCTAGAGAATTTGCGATTTAACAAAATTGTGATTGCCACCGATGCCGATGTGGACGGGATGCATATTCGACTGCTCTTAATGACATTCTTCTTGCAATTCTTCCCCGATTTGGTGAGAAACGGGCACCTTTATATTTTGGGAACGCCACTGTTTAGGGTTAGAAACAAAAAGGAAACGATTTACTGCTATTCCGATGAAGAGCGAAAAAATGCGATTTCAAAACTCGGACACAAACCAGAAATTACACGATTTAAAGGATTGGGTGAAATTTCGCCCGATGAATTCGCTGGTTTTATTGGCCCCGATATTCGCATCGAACCGGTAATCCTGAGTCAGGAATCGAACATCGAAAAACTGCTCAATTACTACATGGGCAAGAACACCCCGG
>CAJBVU010000008.1 GCA_903959115.1 uncultured Bacteroidota bacterium | reverse complement strand
CCGCGATACCGTGGGTTTGTAGTCCCAATTTGATATCGTCGATTTTATCGCTATCGTATTGATAACCAAGGTGTGAAAGTACAAAAACCATATCACACCGATCGATGGAATGGAGTTCGTCCACTGTTTTTTGCAAGGCAATTACGGGGTCGTTGTGGGTTAAACCGGGAATCAATCGCTCCATGATGAGATTGTCTGGGTTAATACCCACTCCTGTAATACCAATTCGTTTATGATTGATTTCGACAACTATTTTTTGTTTCACGAAGGGGGAAAGGGTGGTGTTTTTGAGTGAGTAGTTACAATTCACCATTGGAATTTTCGGGTGAATGGCCAACATGTTGGCGAGGTGATCAATGCCATTGTCGAAATCGTGGTTGCCCATGGTTGTTGCATGATATCCCATTTTTGTCATCCAAGCATATTCAACCGATCCACCGAAATAATTAAAGTAGGGCGTTCCTTGAAACACATCGCCTGAATCTAGCAGCAGGGTATTGGGATTGGCTTCTCGTTGTTTTTGTATTAGCGTTGTCAATTGTTGAATCCCTCCTTTTCCGGCTTGGGGATGGTTGGCAGGGAAGGCTTCGATGCGTGAATGGAAATCGTTCGTGTGCAGGAGATGAAGTTGGAAGGGTTCGTTGTTTTTTGGCGGAGAGTTTAGGTTTTCTAGCCAGTTCGTCATTCCGTTTAATGGGCTATTGGCGGCCGCGGCAGCGGCCGCCAATAACAAGAATTTCTTCCGCCCCACCTGTTCCAACATTCCTGGAAACAAGGGTTTATCTTGTGAATCTAAGCTCATTTCTTATCCTCCAATTTTATTGGGTAAACCCGTAGTTGTTTTCTGGGTGCTACCCATTGAAACGCATCAAACTCGCTCTTCAAACCATTGGCAATCGCATCCCTCAATTGAATCCCGGTATAAATCGTTTGTTTGGCCCCCTTTAACATCGTAAATCCATCGCCACCCATCGACATATAAGAACTTGTGGCAACCAAATAATCCCGTCGGCTATCAAAAGGTAGCTGACTTCCATTCATCAGGATTTGATTATTGCCCTGGTTCATCCCATCTGAGGATTGACCGTTGGATGATACCCCTGAACCTGGTTTTTGTTCCTGCGACCCATTCAGAAAAATCAGATCGGCAGGCGTTGAAATAATCTTGCTGTTGATTTTTGCTTTTACAACGCGATTTTTTGCAGGTTTGTCGGCCTTTTCATATTCTAATAACAAACCCGAAACCGGTGTCCCTGTTAACTGGGCGATATACCTCAACAAACTGTCCGTTGCCCCACCACTCAACTGCAAAATCACTAGTTCATTGTCGAAAGGCATCACTTCAAAAACATTTCTCATCGTAACCGAACCCGGAAACAAGCCAGTGCGCAATCCACCGTTGTTTGCCACCGCGAAATGACATGGGATCCCAACGTGTTCCATGCTATATTGAGTGGCAGTTAGGAGCATGTAATCAGCGACCAACCGACCTAAATTTCCTGTGTAAAATGTATTGTAAAATGGCGAATCAATCTTCGCCAATGTGGTTGAAAGTGAATGATTCAACGAATCTGAATATGGCTTAATGAAATTGGCTATCTCCGCATTTTCCGCAATGCTGGAATCCACAGAAATGTTGGGTGTGGGTATGTATGAGATTGCGGCTCGTTGCGACGGTGATTCGTTAACAGATTGCTTTGCGCCCTGTTGGAAATGTTTGCCGCTGCCGCATCCTGTCGTATAAGCGGATGTCCAAACGATAATCAATACCGAAACATATCGAAAAACGTGTTTTTGGGCGATGCGATTTGATATATTCATGTAAAACACAAAATTGCACGAAAATTGGTATTTTTTTACATTAAATTACTGATAATTAACGCCTCAAAACGACCAACTTGTCGATTTTTTTGGCATTTTTGCAACATGATAAAAAAGATTGTCATTTTTTGCATTACTACAATGCTTTCTGGCTTCGCGACAGCCCAATGTAACGAGTTATTCATTTCCGAATATGTGGAAGGTTCTAGGAACAACAAAGCCCTAGAAATCTATAATCCCACCGATAAACCCGTGGATCTTTCTCAATATCGCGTTACCCGTTGGCAAAATGGCTCTGCCGCATGGACCGCCCAAATGTCGGACGCCCTTTCTGGTACTCTGCAGCCCAAAGATGTGGCTGTGTTAGTTTTGGATCGCCGCGATACCACCAAAACGGGTCAAGATACCCCGGTTGTTCTCACATTGCGTTTAAAAGCCGACCTTTTCTTGAGTAAAGATTATACCAGTAGCTACAGTATGAGTTTCAATGGCGACGATGCTATGAGTTTGGACAAGCTAAATACTACTACGAGCAAATATGTCCCTGTAGACATTTTCGGAAAAATTGGCGAGCGTCCAAGTCCAGCATGGAGCGATAAGGCGCCTTACACCGGCACGGGTACTTGGTATTCGATGGATAAAACGTTGATTCGCAAGGACAGCGTAATGACAGGTGTGGCCAAGAACCCATTGGAATTTAATCCAACGGTAGAATGGGAATTAAATCCCCGCGATCAATTCGATTCTTTGGGTTATCACAAGTGTTTGTGTGAAAAAACAGCTTCGGTAAATGCAGTAAAGATCCGCCAAGTTGTGTTGTTCCCGAATCCAACTCAGAATTCAAACAATGGAATGGTTACAGCCATTACAGATTTTGTTCCCGTTGCAGTTTTTTGCAAAAATATCCAGGGCGCTAACGTTTCTGTTCCTTACTCAATTAATTCTGCTTCTTCTATGGTTCAAACCCAAATTGCAACGGCTGATATGGCTGCTGGGGTTTATACGTTGGAATTCGTTTCTGCCAGTGGCGAACGCGTTTCTGCCAGATTGATCAAATAATGCGTATCAAATTCTTACTGCTTTTTGTCGTTTTGGCGATGGGTTCCCTCAAGGCCCAAGTCACCGTAAAAGGTCGTGCCATGGACGCGATTAGCGGAGAATTGTTAGAAAATGTACTCATCTCTACGCGAAACCAATCGGCTCAAACAGCCAAAGATGGAACGTTTAGTTTGGTTCTTCCAATGGGAGAATATCTCTTGATTGCTAAGTTAGATGGGTACGACAACGATTCTGTTTTTATTCAGGCCGATCGCAATCTGATCACCGACATCAATTTCAAGTTGGAGAATATGAGTGCCAGTATGCAGGCGGTTCAGATTACCACTTCGATTGCCAAGAATAGAAAAACGCCTGTTGCCTATTCCAACGTAACCGGAAAAGACATCGCCGAGCGTTTGGGAAGTCAGGATTTACCTTTGCTTTTAAACCAGATGCCTGGTGTTTATGCTACCTCACAAGGAGGCGGATCCGGCGATGCTAGAATTAGCATTCGTGGATTTAGTCAGCGTAACATCGCCGTAATGGTGGATGGAATTCCAGTGAACGACATGGAAAACGGACAGGTGTATTGGAGCAATTGGTTTGGTTTGGGAAGTGTTACAGCTTTAACCCAGGTGCAACGTGGTTTGGGCTCGAGCAGAATTGCCAATCCAGCGGTGGGTGGAACGATGAATATCATCACGAAAGGACTTTCACAACAATCAAAATTGGAGGCCAGTGTTGAATTTGGTGATTCAAAATACGAACAGTTTGGTGTGAATTATAGTAGCGGTAGGTTGAAGGGAGATTGGGGCTTACTAATGAGTTTCACTAAACGCCAGAGTGCCGGCTATGTAGATTACTTGTTCGATGACATGTATTCTTATTTTGGTAAGGCTGAAAAGCAATGGAAAACCAAATCTCATGGATCGCACACGCTAAGTATTGCCGTAATGGGTGCTCCCCAAAGCCATGGCCAACGGAGTTTTAGGGCTCGTTTGAGCATGTATGATAAGTCGTTCGCAGAGCAATTGGGCGTGGATACTGTTCTGCCAAGAATGGCTTACAATCAAGGGCGCAAATACAATCAGCATTGGGGTAATCTCAATCAGGCCACATTGAGCGACGATAAAACAGATACGATTTGGGGTAGGTCTCAAGTAGTAAACGAGCGGGTAAATATGTTCCACAAACCCCAAATGTATGTCAAGCACGACTGGGCCCTATCGAAGAAAACCTTAATCACATCTACCGTTTATGCGTCCTATGGAAGAGGCGGTGGAGTGAGTTCAAATAGCAGCTTAAAAATCCCTCAGATTCCACAGAATTATGGTCAGTTTGATTTTCAGAGCACTTACTTTTTGAATACATCGGGTAGCGACTTTACGACGCCGATTGATCCCAAATATTCACTGACAGAGAACAAGTCGACCGGTATTTTGCAACGCGCGGTAAACAATCACAATTGGTACGGTTTGTTGAGTACGGCACAGCATAAAATCAACAATTTTTGGTCGTTTACGGGCGGAATCGATTTGAGAACATACCATGGAAGGCATTACCGCGAAGGATATGACTTATTGGGCGGGGACTATTTTATCCCTTCTCAAGCGGAGAAAAATCCGAATTACGATGCCAAGCACATGTATAGGTCGGGCGATGTTTTTGGTTACAACAACGATGGTTTGGTTCGATGGGCGGGTGCTTTTGGTGAGATGGAATACAGCAAGAATCGAACAACGTGGTTTTTTAACTCTAGTGCATCGAACACTTGGTTAAAACGCATCGATTATTTTAAGTTGGATAAGGATAAAAACTACGGTCAGCCAACGGCTTGGGTTCAGCGAAGAGGTGTTACTTTGAAAACTGGTTTGAACCACAACATCTCAAGGAAATTTAATCTTTTTGGGAATGTGGGTTATTTGAATCGTCCTACGCGGTTTAGCAATGTATTCGACAATCGAAATGTGCAGGTGAAAGACATTCGCAACGAGAAAGTATATGCTTTGGAAGGCGGATCAGGATATAAGTCGAAGCGATTGGCCCTCAACTTTAATGCGTATTACACTTTGTGGAAGAACAAACCAGTGGATTTCCTTTCTACTTTTACAGATTTAGACGGCAATAATTACAGCTTTAATATCAATGGTTTGGGGGCAAGGCACATGGGTGCGGAGCTTCAGGCATCGTTTAAGGCGGGTGATGGTATTACCTTGGAAGGCAGTTGGTCTTTGGGCGATTGGATTTGGAACTCAGGCAGTGAAGTGATTGTGAGAAATGATTTGGGTGATTCCATTGCCAAGGTCGATTTTGATGCCACGGGCGTGCATGTGGGTGATGCCGCTCAACGTCAGCAAGCTTATTTATTGCGCTGGGAACCAACCTATCTAAAAGGGGCTTATTTTACACTTCAGTACATTCATTTTGCTAAGCACTATGCCGATTTTGATCCAACATCGCTTACCGGAAAATACAAAGGTCAGGAATCGTTTTTGTTACCAACTTATTGGTATATGAATGTTACAGGAGGGTATAAATTGGATCTAAAGAATGGCGTTAAATTGCAGTTCTATGGAATGGTCAATAACATTACAAATAACCTTTACATCACGGATGGCCAGCATCGCAATGTAGACGACAATCCGATCAATACGTTTAATCCTAAGAATTT
>CAJBVU010000007.1 GCA_903959115.1 uncultured Bacteroidota bacterium | reverse complement strand
GTTGCAGGGAATGCTCCGCCGCCGTGGGCAAATGCCACGCGCAAGCGGGGCAATCGCTCAAAAATACCTCCAAAGATCATCGAGCAAATCGCGAGCGAAGTTTCCATGGGCATTCCAACGAGCCAAGGCAGCCAATAGTTTTGCATTTTTTTGTTGGCAGAATACCACCCAGGGTGAACAAAAAGCGCCATATCCAACTCTTGCATCGCCTCAAAAATGGGGAACAGGGAAGGGTCGTTTAGGTTCATATGGTTTACGTGAGAGCCAATTTGGATGCCTTTGAGACCAATTTCTTTGCATCGGCGCAACTCTTGAATTGCTAGATCGGCGTGCTGCATCGGAATGGTGCCAAGTCCTACGAAACGAGTGGGGTAACGATGGCAAACATCGGCAATGTGATCGTTTAGATACTTAGAAATTTCCAAGCAATGTTTGGGTTCTGCCCAGTAGCTAAACATCACAGGGATGGTGCTAATTACTTGGACATCAACATGATGATGTCCGCATTCTTTGAGTCGTTGTTCTGGATCCCAGCAATTGCTTTCGATTTCGCGGAAGAACGCATCGTCCATCATCATTCGGGCACAGCAGGGTTTGTGGTGCTCGAGTTGAACAAATTCTCCATAGCCAAATTTCTCTTTCCAGCGGGGGAGGTTTTCGGGGATGATGTGTGTATGTATGTCGACCGTGAAAAAATTCTGCGAGGAAAGCATGCAACAAAAGTACACAGATTCCGCGAAATGCTTTTTTCATCCGTAATTTCGCTGCTTTAGGGGGTTATTAAGAAGCAATTAAATGAAAAGAAACGTTGATTTATTTGGGGCCATGAGCATTGTGGTTGCCAATATGATAGGTACGGGTGTATTTACCAGTTTGGGGTTTCAATTGTTTGATATTCAATCGGGTTTTGGTATTATCATGATTTGGTTGGTTGGTGGAGTCTTGGCTCTGTGTGGCGCCTTTTGCTATGCCGAACTCGCCACGCGATTGCCAGAAGACGGCGGGGAATTTTATTTTTTATCCAAGATTTTTCATCCGGCTTTGGGTTTTGTAGCAGGATTTGTAAGTTCTACGGTGGGATTTGCCGCACCAATAGCCGGGGCTGCCATAGCGTTGGGGGCTTATGTGCACGGCGTATGGCCAGGAGTGAATGAAATGGCATTGGCCGTTGTGATTATTGTAGTAATTAGTGCCATTCACTGGTGGAATGCTAGGCTGGGTTTAGATTTTCAAAAGGGCTCTACGGTACTTAAGGTCTCTATGATTTTGTTGTTCATCGGTGCAGGATTTGCATTGGGAACGCAGCCGGTGGATTTTCTTCCAAGTGCGCAGAGCTTCCGCGAAATATTTGGATCCACTTTTGCCGGTTCAGGTGTTGCGGGATCAGCCGCTGCAGATGGCAGTAATTCTGGCGGTGGATTTTTTGGTCTTGGTACTTTAATAACTCCGGCTTTTGCGACCAGTTTGATATGGGTTAGTTTTGCTTATAGTGGATGGAATGCAAGTACTTACATTGCTGGGTCTATTGAAAATCCCAATCGCAATTTATCGCGCAGCATATTGATGGGAACCCTTATTGTCACAGCGTTATACGTGCTATTAAATATGGTCCTTATGAAGTCGACCGCCATTGCTAATTTGGTGGGTGTTAAGGAAGTGGGTTTGGTTGCGGCGGAAGCCATTTTGGGGACAAAAATCGGACAGTTGATGGGTGGAATCATCAGTCTTTTGTTGGTTTCAACGATTAGTTCGATGGTATTTACTGGACCGAGGGTATTGGCGAAAATGTTTGAAAACATTCCGAGTATGGGATTCATTTCAAAACGCGAAGCGGATGGAAATCCACGTACTGCAATTGTAGTTCAGCTGTTGGTTTCGTTGATTTTATTGTTTGCGATGGACTTCCCGCAACTCATTTATTATATTGCTTTTACCCTGAGTTTATTTACGATGCTCACCGTATTGGGGATGATGATTTTGCGATTCCGCGAAGGCAAGCCACAAGGTTACAGTGCGTGGGGTTACCCAGTTACACCCATATTATTTTTAGTGACAACAGGAGCGGTTGCAATTTTCTTTGTGCAAGACAAGCCTACTGAAAGTTTGTATGGACTGTCAACTGCCGCCGTGGGTTACGTCTTTTATTTGCTGAGCAAAAAGAAGTCGACCGTATAAATTACCCCTTTTGCTTGGGTAATAACATAGTACTTACTGCGCCAATAATTAGGCTGATTCCCGCCAATACCATCGTGTTTATGATATCATTGCCTAGGAATGTTTTGTAGGCCCAATTGATACCGCCCAACGCTGCAACAATTTGTGGGATTACGATGAACATGTTGAAAATGCCCATGGAGATACCCATTTTTTCGGGTTTCACGGCGCTGGATAATATGGCGTAGGGCATCGACAAAATACTACCCCAAGAAATACCAATAAGGGCAAATGCCAGGTTTAGAATTCCATCGTTTGCCACCCAAACCATTGAATCGGGATTGCTGTTTTGCGGACCACCATTTCCAGTTGTCATTAGGATAAATCCCAACCCCCCAGCCAGCAAAGAAAGCATGTGTATGAGTCTGCGATTGATTCCGTTTTTGGCTGTCACGAAGGTTAACAACAGCGCAAACGCCATCGAACTTAAACCGTACATTCCCATGGAGCTTCCTACGATGTTGGCGGCTTGGTTGTATAATTGGTTTTTGGCGTCAAAATCTGCATCGCCATGTTGTGGCATCGCTGCATGATAGACATATTCAGTGAGGGCCGGCGTGGCGAATGACCACATCGTAAAGAAGGCAAACCAACTAAAAAATTGCACCACACCGAGTTTCCACATGATGCTAGGCATGTCTTTGAAGTTCTTGACAATTTCTACGATGCCATTAAAGAAACCTTTGCTTTCTGCATTCTCTTTTCGGAAAGCTTCTAGGTCGGCGGGTGGTTCTTCGGTGGTGGTAAAAATCGACCAAAGAATGGAAATCATGAAGACGAGGGCGCCGATGGCAAACGACCACAAAACCGAAGGCGGAATATGTCCTTCCGGGGCTTCGTTTGACACCCCTAAATAACTCATAAACCATGGCAAATTCGATGCGACCCAT
>CAJBVU010000006.1 GCA_903959115.1 uncultured Bacteroidota bacterium | reverse complement strand
GGCTGATACTTGTTTACAGAGTTGGAAAGTGTTTGCGTTGAAGCATTTGCGGGTTCGAAATTAATTATCATGGCGAGTATACATCCACATATCAATTTTAACGGGAATGCCGAAGAGGCATTCAATTTTTACAAGGCTGCCTTTGGCGGAGAGTTTTCGAAGATTACGCGTTTTGGCGACATCGCTGGGGAGCATTTTCCGATTCCTGAGGCGGAGTATGAGAAGATCATGTTGATTGCATTGCCTATTGGACAGGCCACGTTGTATGCGAACGATATACCCTCGTTTATGGGTACGGTGGACGAGAATGAAAATCGGAGCAAGATATCGGTTGGGGCAGAGAGTGTTGAGGAAGCCCACGCATTGTTTGGGTCTTTGTCTGCGGGCGGACAGGTGGAGATGCCAATTACTGAGAGTCCGGATGGCAGTTGTTTTGCGATGTTTCGCGACAAATTTGGCATCGAATGGATGATTAAGTTTGATCCGGTGTAACTTTTACAGGCCATTACCCGTTTATTGCTGAAACAACAAATAGAAAATGAAACACACGATCAAATTCCTACTTTCACTAATTCTTATCACGTATTTCCTTGGATGCAAGGACAAGTCATCCACTATTATTCAACCACCTGATTTCAGTGAAAATTATAAATTTTTCCCAATTAAAGACGGTCGTGAATGGAAATATGAATTAACAATTGTTGATAGTGTTAAAGGGAGAACAGTCAAAACCGAGGAACTAGGAAGGTATTCTCAAGACAGTCAATGTATCAACTATTACAAAAAGGGAATATTGTCAAGTATGGCATTTTGGTCAAATGACAATAACAAAATGGGATGCTGCGTTGATGTTACTTTGATTGATTATAACCAACTGGGTTGTTCTGCTGATACCGTTTTAATTTATCAAAAAACGAACAGCAACGGTTGGAATTTCATCCATCAGTATTGTAAGAAACAATTTGCAACTGAAGTTCCTAATTACGATAAAATTGAGTGTATCAAAACAAGGCAAATGATTGTTTATACAAACGAGAATTCTTTGGAGATAATTAATTATTTCGGTTATGGAGTCGGTTTGATTTTTAGGCAAGAAACCAATTTTGACAAATCTGGCAAAGTCACAACCCGAGAAATCCGAAAGTTAATGTCGCACAATTTTTAAAATGATCGAAAATCCGGTAAATAGAATTGTTTAATTCATAGAATTAAAAACGGGCAATTGTGACTACCCCTTCGCAAATCGCCAAGTGAGGCCAACCAAGAAGTTGCGGGGGGCCTGCGGGAAGACGAAAACCTCCTGGGTGATGTCTCTGGATCCGTACATGTAACCGTAAGTGTAGCCATTGCTGGTATATCGCGTAGAGAATACATTGATGCACTGCGCTTTGAGTGCCAATGAAGTACCGCCCCGGAATTTGTGCGTGTAATTCACCGTGAACTCGCTGAATTTGTAAGCGTTTAAACTGCGTGAAATATCGCCCGTGTTATCCAAAAACTGACGTCCAACCCACTTGCTCAACCACATTACATTCCATTTTTTGAACTGGGATTCTATGCCCAAAGCCGCTACCATTTTCGGTGAATAGGCAATAGGGGCATTCTTGTAAATTGTATCAACAGGGATTCCCGTGCCGTAATCTTGCCAGGTGACCATAGACTCAGGGATGATGTTCTGACTCAGCGATAAATTGCCAATCAAATGAACAAAATGACGGTCGAAATGGCTGTGATTGGCTACAGAAACATCTTTTTGCCATAGCACATACTGACCTTCGAATTCTAAGCCGCGACGGTAGCTCAAATCCACGTTTTTGCGCAAAGGCGTGCCGACATCGTTTACTGCTCCGGTTAACACGAGTTGGTCTTTGTAGTGCATGTAATATGCATTGATTCGGATATGGTTGTCCTGACTTTTACCATTTAAGGTTGGCAACGATGGGAAAGTGGAGAGGTAAGAAAGTTCGCCATTGATCATGCGTTCGGGTCGGGGAACATAGCCACTGAGGTTGTCGGTGAAATCCGAGCGGGCCGGTTCGCGGTGAGCCACGCCAATATATCCAGTGATGTGGTGGTATGTGGCATGCTGCAATTGAAACCCCGCTTTGGGATTGAAAAACAAGAAATTCCCTTTAAAGTTGATGTTTCTTAGGTCATTGTCGGTTCCGCTTCCCACGTGATTTACTTTTCGCAATTGCATATCGGCAAAAAAACTACCCCGGGTTTTATCGTTTCGTCCAAAGGCCAACCTATGATTGTATTTTACGAATGCGTTCACATCCGATTTGTTTCCGATGGCGCGATAGTATTCATGTGTTTTGAACAAAGAGGGGTTTGGCAGCGCTAGTATTTGTGTCACTTGTCCAAAATGGTTGCCGTAATATTTGTTGGCGCCCAGTCCAAAAATCCACCAGTCTTTGTCTCTTGATATCGAATGATGCAGATTTACGCCAATGAGGTTGTTGCTTAGCCATCGTCTGCGAACCAAATCGGAAGCGCTCAACAGCACGGTAATATTGGTGTCGCCGGCCATTCGGATGGGACGGATATTGTATTTTGAAAACGCATCGCCATAACGAAATTGCTCAAAATAGCCGGTGCCAAACGTGTGGTAAACGGTTGCGGCCACCTGTTTTTGGTTGTTCTTTTTGCTTGTGTAATTGTGCGTGAGGTATAGGTGTTGGTGGTGTTGTTGGTAGTTATCGACCTCGTTTTTGTAGGTGTAATAATTGTATTTGTTGGGGTCGGCGTTGAATAGGTTGGCGCTATCGATGCTATTGCGGTAGGTTGCGCCCATGAAACCGCTATTTCGCAGGTAGTGATTTTGGAGTGCTGCGTGGTTGGTGGAATCCGCGTTTTCGCCCATGTTGTACTTTTCGATGGGCACGCCCCACCAGGATTGGTATGTTGTTTCACGTCCGCCGAAGGCTAAGAATTTAATTTGGGTAGTGTTTGAATTGTATTTTTTGGGTTTTTTATCGCTCTCAGAAAGTTGCTCCGTGCCGGATTGGGTTGTAGGTTGGGGCCGTGGTTTTTGAGATTTTTTCTCATAAGCGATGGATGTTTGATAGCCGGCGAGATTAGATGTTGCGCGATCTACGAATCCATTTGACATAATTTCACTGAGTCGGGCGTTGATGTAAAGGGTTTCTTTGTTCGATAATTTGATGGGTTTTGAGGCTCCTTTGAGGGTGGTTTTGAGCGTGCCGTAACTGCCTAAACTTTGGTCGATCTGATAATAAGGCTCCTGGCTATTTCCTTCAGTTCCGATGGCGAGCGTGGCGCCGAAGGCGCCCGCTCCATGGGTTGAAAGCCCAGCCCCTTTGGTGAGCGAAAGGGTGTTGATGGATGAGCTTAAATCGGGCATGTTTACCCAAAAAGTACCTTGACTTTCAGCATCGTTAATGGGCACTCCGTTGATGGTGATATTGGTTCGGGTGGCATCGGACCCGCGGACACGTATACCGGAATAGCCTATCCCGTTTCCTGCATCTGATGTGGTGATCACGTTTGTCAGAGATTGGGTGAGGAAGGGAATGTCACGACCCAAATTTTGTTGGTTGATAGGGTCTTTTTTTTGTATGATCATCACGCTGCTCATATTACCGCGTGGATTACCTAGGCTCACGGCATTTACCATGGCGGCTTCGATCGTTTCTACATCGATTGCAGTGTCTGTTGGGGAATTGGCACCGCTGTTGGTTTGTTGTCCGGAAAGTGTATTGATCGACAAACCCATTAGGGAGATAAGCGCACTGAAAATGAGGTGTTTTTTCATGGATGAAGTGTTTTTTCATCCGGAGCACAGCCAATAGGGCGGTGACATTTCCCTGCGCAGGCATTATCCTGATCAAGTTGGCGGGTATGATCTCAGCGCTCTTTTGGAGGCACCCCGAATGATGTCGCAAAGATAGGGTTTGGATTGTATTTTTGTTGGAAATGGAAAATTTGCATTGGATTGGGCGCTATAGGAAGGCCAGTGGAGAGATAGAATCTTTTGGAATAGAAGCGAAATTTCGTAACT
>CAJBVU010000005.1 GCA_903959115.1 uncultured Bacteroidota bacterium | reverse complement strand
GCAACGGGGGATAACGATAATTTGGTTGCAGTAGACATTTTTAAGTTGATAGTGATAAAACTATCGCAGCCTGCTTTGTTTTGACTGAATAGAGTGTCGTAATAGGTTCCAGAGGTGGTATACGTGTAGTTGCCAGATGGACTTTTGTAACTATTGCATGCAATGGGGGAAATAGTTCCAGACGTTGATGCCGTTACAATGGTGTATTCGATCGCACTGTCGCAACCAGCAACGTTTTTGATGGTATCATAATAGACCCCAGGTTTTTTGAAAACTAAGCTGCTATTTGTGGGACAAATGATGAATTTACAAAGTTTGAGTGTGCGTTTTGCGGTGGTAGGTTTTGTGATGTTAACGATGTGGTAGTCAAAGCTATCGCAACCCAAATAAGTTTTGAATTTATCTACATATGTTCCGCTTTTGGTCACTGTGGTTCCATTGGATAGAGTTGCCTTTAGACATTCATTATAATAGATGAAGTTGGTGTCTTTATTGCCGATAGTTACGAAATAGGCGATTGAACTATCACATCCAGCTTTGTTAAAAATAGTAGCCTTGTAGGTGCCTGATTTCCGATATACAGCGCCATTGTTTGGATTAACAAATGAATCGCATGCGCTCACTTTTATTCCTGAACTTGTTGGCTGATTGATGGTTATTTTGATTGTCATTACAGAATCACAACCTCTCCATGATTTGATGGTGTCTTGAAATGTCCCAGATTTGGTTATGGTCTTTTTCTTTGAAGGTAAAACGTATTTGGAACAACGGGTGATGCTATATTTTGAGTAAGCAACTGTATCGCAGTAAGAGCGTCCTAAGACGAAATTGGATGTTGAATCTTGTAAACGGAAATTAGTAAGGGTTGATGTGTTGCTGTTGCCAGATCCGTCCTTGAGTTTTGCGATAGTTGTGTTGTTTTTGTAGGCTATACCTTCGTCATAACTCAATTGAAGCATCAAACCTGCTGTTCCGCTTTTGTATGTCTTGAACATCCCTTCACGGATTTCCTTGAAATTTCTGGCATAATTCCAAATGCGGGTTTCTTCTAAGGTGCCACCGTATCCTGTTGCGGGGTCTACTATCCAAACATCGGCGCCTTTTGATGAATAGCTTAGGGTAAATGTTGTTGCCAATGAATCGGTAAGTGAACCGTCCACATACATTCTAATCATTGCGCTATCATAGGTTACCGCCAAGTGATGCCAAGCATTGGTTGTTAGGGTCATTACGCTCGTGAGTGTTGTTGTTGAGCTGCCATCAAAAAATTGAACATCTACGCCGCCGCCGTTTCCAGTTCCAAATCGGTATCCTTTTCCTTGATGCCAAATTATTGGAGCACAATCGGCGCAAGGACTAGAGCTGAAACTCTTGGCGTACATCCAGGTTTCTAGAGTGATTTGCGTAGGACTTAGTGATGAAGTTCCGGAGACTACAACTTGGTCGTTCACGCCATCAAAATTCAAAGCCACAAGTTGAGAAAATAGTTGTGTTGTTGAAAATAGAAATGCAATAATGGGTAATATTTTTTTCATAGATTTATTCTTTATTTTCAAATGTTACGAAAAAAATTGGGTATTCAAACTAATGTGCAAAAAATTGCAGTTCCTTGATTCGCAATTTCTTGGAGATTTACATCTAGGTGTTGAATAATCGTCTTTTGTTATGAGATTTGGTGATTTTTTATTTGATTTACTAATTTACAATGCGGGTTTTGCCTTTGAATACTAGATCAATGTTCTTTAATCTGCTATGAATTCTATGTTACGGATTATCGCAAATATTGAAGCAGGTAGTTGCGATTTTCCGTTTTTTTCATCGCGGATTTAACATTTCATTGCATGAAAATTGGGGATTTCTCAATTCTATCAAAATAGCCATGAAACGCAAAGCCAAGAAACAAGAATGTCTTAAGTTTTTGACTTCTTCAAAGAAGGTGGTAAAGTTGTTTCCGGAACATGTTAGAGATTGGATGGCCAAAGCTGGGGGCGGAATTTCCGATTTTCGTGTCATTCAGCGGACGGCCAACGCATTGGAAATTCAGGTAAAAGTGCTACACGGACATCGAAAAGAAATTGAGAATAGGCTATGGCAAATGGTTTTGCAATTTTCAATTCAGCAAGAATTGGACATGTGTTTGGATGTATATTTCTCTGACCTGCAAAAATCCTCAACGGACGGGCAGGGTGAAGTAGCGTACCAACCTATCGGAATGAAAAAGCGATGAGGTAGCCGTTTTTGCTTTTGGAATTTTACTATTCAAAAGTAAATGGAAGTTTTTAAGTAATTTGGACGCAATGAAATTGGTAAGGATTAAAAAAGCGTTGTTCTTTCTTTTGGGATCGATCAACTGTTTGTCGATATCTGCGCAACCCTTAAATATTGTTGAGCAAATGAGGGCAAAGGATGACAGCGCAATGTTCAAAGCCTTGTTTGATTTGGCGCTTACAGACGGACATGCATACAAGCGATTGGGGGAGTTATGTAAAGGTGTCGGTTCCCGATTGAGTGGGTCAGACAATGCCGAAAGAGGAATTATTTGGGCCGTTTCAATGTTGAAATCCTATCAATTTGATACTGTCTTTACCCAGCCTGTGATGGTGCCTCGGTGGGAAAGGGGAGAAATCGAATCGGTAAACTTGTACTCAAAGGTTTTAACGAATCACCTGAAATCAGGTAAGCTGGGCGACGATTATAACTGTGAGGCCTTTGTTGAAGCCAATCCCAAGCCCCAGAAGTTTTACCCGTTGAATGCCTGCGCTTTGGGCGGCTCTGTGGGCGGGAAAGTAGTTGGAAGTGTTGTGACAGTAAACAGCAATCGTGAGTTAGATAGTTTGGGGAAAGCGGGCAAATTGCGTGGCAAAATCGTATTGTTAAATCGGGCATTTGATCAGACATTGTTGAATACTTTTCAGGCTTATGGCGGATGTGTAAGTCAGCGTGTCAATGGCGCGGTCCCTTGTTCAAAGTATGGCGCCTTGGCTGTTTTGGTGAGAAGCATGAGCAATCGCTGTGATTTGCATCCACATACCGGGGTTACGCATTATGATGACTCGGTGACAAAAATTCCGATGGTTGCGGTGGCGACCGCTGTGGCGGATTTGTTGGAAGATATTTGCTTGATCGACCCATATCATTGGGTTGAAATAGAGTTGAATTGTAGAACCCTGCCGGATCGTTTGAGTGCCAATGTGATTGCAAGTTCGATGGGTTCAAAGTATCCGGAAAAAATCATCGACTTTGGAGGCCATTTTGATAGTTGGGATGAGGGGGAGGGGGCTCACGATGATGGCGCGGGTTGTATGCATGCCTTTGAAGCGTTGCGATTGCTGAAGGCCATGGGTTATACTCCACGTCATACTTTGCGATGCGTGTTTTGGATCAATGAAGAAAACGGGTTGCGTGGTGGTACGGAATATGCTCGTTTGGCAGCGGAGAGAGGCGAAAATCACATTGCTGCGTTAGAAAGCGACCGTGGGGGATTTGTTCCCCGTGGATTTGGGGTGGATTCTGCGATTCTACCTGGGGTACAAAAGTATCAAAAGCTATTGGATGCCTATGGTATCGGTACGATAGAAAAAGGCGGAGGCGGAGCGGATATCGGACCCTTAAAGAAGGTGAACCCCAATACAGCATTTGTGAGTATTATTCCAGATTCACAGCGATATTTTGATGTACATCACGCAGAAACAGACGTGTTTGAAAACGTAAATAAAAGAGAATTACACTTGGGTGCGGCCGCTGTGGCTGCAATGATTTACATACTAGATCAGCAATTGGATTAAATTCCCATGTATTAATCTGTTAATTTTTCATTTTTTAGGACCGCATCAATTTTATCTGCAAGCCCTTGGTGTTGGGTCATTAGGATTGATAGTTTTTTGATATCACTCGAATTTCTGATTCGGCTTTCTCGTTGATCTTTAAATCCCATTCTGCGCGCTCGCGGTCTTTTTCTTCTTGTCGATTTTGGCTCATCATAATTATGGGTGCCTGAATAGATGCTAAGCAACTAAGTATAAGATTTAATAAAATAAATGGGTAGGGGTCGAAACCTTTGTTGTGTAAGGCGTAAACATTAAAAGCAATCCAAACTGCAAGAATTGTAAAAAAGGATATGATAAAAGTCCAACTGCCTCCAAATGTTGCAATTTTATCGGCTGTGCGTTGTCCGATAGTTAAGTTTTCTTTTTTGTGTTTCACAATGCTAAGGTAGCGATAAATGGGAGGGGTGCTGTTCTGTTGCGATTTTCCGTAAAATTGTGTAAGAGAGTTGTGATATTCCGTAAATCATAAGCTGGGCTGTGATATAACTTCGAACTATATTGGAATAGAATTTAATAATAATTGACATGAAGTTTGATTTGTATAGCTTGTTCATGTATGCCGGGTTTTTGGGTATATTATCTATTTTGTTGGCTGAAATATGGATGCAGCGAAAACGGAAAATCGCATTGTACAACGTAGCCGATACGATAACAAATGTGAGCTGTGGCATGAGTGATCGTTTGTTTAGTTTGTTTTTTGATGGCGCGCAATATGTGATTTGGACGGCCATCGGAAGTCGATTTGGGATTTTTACAATGCCCGGGGGATGGATGGGCGTGATTTTGTGTTTATTAATTACAGATTTTGTTTGGTACTGGTATCACAGGCTAGGACATGAGGTGAGGTTTTTGTGGGCCGTACATAGTTTGCATCATCAAAGCGAGAACTACAATATTTCTGTCGGTTTTAGAATTTCAATCTTTCAGTATATCGTGAGGACGTGTTTTTGGATTGCCCTGCCCATTTTGGGGTTTTCTGCAGATGTCATTGTTCTCGTTTTGGTGGGTCATGCCTTGTACCAACTCTTATTGCATACCCAAGTGGTACCGAAGCTGGGGTTTATAGAGAAAATTCTTGTCACGCCAAGTACGCACAGGGTCCATCATGGAGTAAACGATATCTATTTAGATAAGAATTACGGAGGAATGTTCGTGATTTGGGATCGTCTTTTTGGGACCTACGAGCCGGAAACCGAAGTTGTGAAATATGGCATTACCGATCAAACCGGAAATATGACCATTTTGGAGGCTCATACATATGGATTTAAGCAGTTGATGTTGCCGTTAAAGTTGGGACAACGCGGGAAAGAGGCCATGGCCTTCTTTTTTAGTAAACCAAAAGATGTCCCGGATTATTTGGTTGGACATACCAAAATATCTGCGAAGCAATTTCAACCCATGGATGATCAAAAGAACTATGTGTTGTCCCAGGTGGTTTTGTGTGCATTGGGCCTGTTCTATATGATTTTTTGGTCGAGAGGATGGGACATGTCAATAAAAACTACCTCTGCAATTTTTATCTGTTGGGGGATTCTCAGTGCCAGTATCCAATGGCGTAATTATTGGGGATTGTATTTCTTTCAAGAAGGCCTTCGAATTTTCCTTTGGGGTTTTCTCTTTTATACGTTGGGGAAAGCCGGCGATATTCCAATTTTTTCTTCCTATTTAATGATTGGTCTTACGTTGCTATTTGGGCTATTGTACATTGGAAAGTTGAAAAATCAACTTCAGTAGTTTCCATTTTTCTCCAGGGTGGGCGGTAGGCATCGCTTGTTGGTATTTCCACATTAACGTTTCCCATTCTTGTACTTTGGGGTTGTTATTGTCGTTGATGGCCTTCTGGTTGAAATCAAATTCATCAGTTGTGTTCAATATCATGGTGAGTCGGTTCTCGATTCGATAAATACAACATTCCAGAATTCCTGATGCCTTGATGCTCTCTAAGATTTCAGGCCAAACGGCTTGGTGATGCGCCTCGTATTCGGCAATTAGATGGGGGTCGTTTTTTAGGTCTAGAGCGAGTGCAAATTGTTTCATGGTTGCGGTCGGTTCGTTTTTTAATTACAATGATGTTGCGGAACTTGCCAAGGTTGAAATTCTTTTTGCGAAAATCGCAACGGCGACAAAGCAAAGCGCTGGGACGAGGTAGGCGTATTGGATGCTGGATTGATCGGATAAAAATCCCATTGCTAGGGGGAAAATGGCACCTCCTACGATGCTCATGATCAGCAACGATGAGGCCATGGGTGGGGATTGTTTGAGTTGACCCAACGATAAGCTAAAGATGCTAGGAAACATGATACTCATGAAAAATTGCAATAGAATGAGAATCCACATGCCGGCAGCACTGGCATTAAGAGAGACAAATAAACATAGGACGGTACAAATGCTTGCGTAAATCAATAGTAGTTTGGCTGCCGGAATAAATCGCATCAAAAAAGTGCCTAGGAAACGGCCGGTCATGAAAAGCAATAACCCAGCCGATAGTGCTGAGGCAGCAACGGACTCTTGGAGATGACTGTGAGTTGTGGCGTATCGAATGAAGAAGCTACCAACGCCCACTTGCGCACCCACGTAGCAAAATTGCGCGAGTAAACCGAGGTTGTAATTGGGTGCTGTGAGCAAACTGCGAATTTGTTGCACCAAAGTTAGATTGGGTTGGAGGTAAGGTTCTGTGGGTTTGAGGAAGTTGTTCGTTTTTGGATTGTCTTGCGTTTCTGTATTTGGGCTAGATGGGATTTCTGGCAATTTGATCCAACCTCGCCAAAAAGCTCTGCCGAGTGCAATGGTAATCATCGCGATGAAGAAATAGGGTTTGAGGAGCTTTTCTGCTTGTATCGAGAGTGCGTCAGCGATTTCGTCTTGCGTCACAGCAACGGTATTTGAGGCGACATAAGTGGTTGAATTTGGAAATAGAATCATCCCACCCACAAAGACAGAAATTACTGCACCGAGTCCATTGAATGATTGCGCAAGGTTCAAGCGGGTTGTCGCCGTTTCGGGTTTTCCCAATAGCGTCACCAGTGGGTTGGCTGCTGTTTCAAGAAAAGTAAGTCCTGCTGCCATCGTAAATAAACCGGTGAGTGCTGCATAGAATTGTTGTTGGGATCCAAAGGCACCGACCATTAACGCGCCAACCCCGAATAGCATCAAACCGACAGTGATGGCCTTGGTGTAGCCGAATCGTTTTATATAGGCTCCGGCGGGGAGGGCCATAATGAAATAGCCGATATAGAAGGCGGAATCTACCAGTGCTGATTGTAAGTCGGATAGCTCGCAAACTTTTTTCAGATGCGGAATCAGCAGGGGGTTGAGGTTATGGGCGATGGCCCAGAGGAAAAAGAGAGAGTATATATAGCGCATCGCGGGGTGTTTTTAGGGAATTGGTGATTTGGGGTTGAATATGGGGGTCTTTGGGTCAGTATTTTTGGGTATACTTTGAGGGAAATGTATTTTCTGAAGAGCAATTGTATGCGGTGACTTAATTCGCCGCGCGCCGAATTTTTATTTGAAGGGTATTGTCGATGGGATGTTCGGAAAACAGGACGAGGTAGCCACCGCCGCCGGCACCGGAGAGTTTGTGTCCGAGGATCGTGGGCGATTCTTCGTAGCACTGTTGGATGGTGTCTTGAATGCTGCTGGAGGTCATATTGGGGAACATTTCGATCTGGGCTTCAAAGGAGGCAGTCATTGCTTTTCCTACGGCAATGGCGTCTTTATTTGTCGCTGCGAGAAAGAGGTTTGCAGCAGCGGCGGCCAAGGCCGCCGCTG
>CAJBVU010000004.1 GCA_903959115.1 uncultured Bacteroidota bacterium | reverse complement strand
ATTGCAATTCGGCGGTATTGTATTCGATGCCAATATCTTCGAGTGCTTTTTGCATCGTACCGAAGTCGGTAAAAACGGTGTAAACGTATACCATTTCTTCATCAAAAGCGACTTCATCCAAACCAAAATCTATCAATTCGAATTCAAATTCATCCAGGTCTCGGCTTCCCAACTTTGACTTCTCGATTTTAAAAACGCCTTTCCGGGTGAAGATAAAATCCAAGGAACCCGTTTTGCCCATGGCTCCACCGCCTTTATTGAAATGCATGCGTACGTTGGCCACGGTTCTAGTGTTGTTATCCGTTGCTGTTTCAACCAAAACACCCACGCCGTGAGGTGCATATCCTTCGAAGCGAACTTCTTCGTAATTTTCTGAATCCCCTTTGGAGCTTGCACGTTTGATGGCAGCATCTACGCGATCTTTCGGCATATTCACCGACTTCGCATTTTGCATTACCGTGCGCAACTTGGCGTTATTTTCCGGATTGGGTCCACTTTGCTTTACTGCGATGGCAATTTCTTTCCCGATGCGGGTAAATTGCTTTGCCATGCGATCGAAGCGAGCAAACATGGTATGCTTTCGTTTTTCAAAAATCCTTCCCATAAGTAACTGCAAAGATACAAAACCTCCGTGGACGTGGTCAAGAAAAAAGGGAGGGCGGCCTGCGGCCGCCCTCCCTTTCAATTTTCTATGCCCCGATTCCCGCTGATATAGATGTCGATTCAGGCCTACAACGATGTCAATTCCGGCCGAAAGGAGTTCAATTCCGGCCAACGTAAAGGTATATTCAGACTTTGCAAAGATGCAAATCCCTGAAAACCGAGATTAAAATTGGTAAGCCAAACTTAAATTCACACTGCGTCCGCTAGCACTCATACCACTCGCAAAATATCGGTAATGCAAATCCAACAAATTCTCAATTGCCAAATTTGCCGTTAAACCCGATTTATGCTGATACCCCCCGCGCAAATTCCAACACTGCCAAGCAGGATTGAAACCATCCGCCTTGCCATCGCCATTGATATCTGCCAAACCTATGGGCTGCTTGTCCTGGTTATCCTCCCCACTGCTCGAATAATCCTCGGCCTTCTTTTTACCATTAAACAAACACTGTCCTTCAACAAACCAACCCTGGCCATTCCAGCGCAATGCGGCCTGACCGTAAACTGGAGGAATGTGATCCAGCGGCTGCTCCGCAGCCGTATCATCCAACTGATAAACACCCTTTGTCTGTGTCAACGAACCCGTAAACCATAACTCACGCATCAACCGAACCTTCGCATTCAAATACATCCCCGATATATGACCAACAGCCACGTTCTTAATCTGATACACAGGTGTCAATCGCCCGTCATACATCAACGAATCCGAACCATTCAATTCTCCGCGCTGGTCCAATAACAAATTCTTCACCGCACTGCTAAAAACACCCGCCTCCAAGGCAAAAGCCCTATCCTTCCTCCATAACACCCCCAAATCAACTGTCGTACTCTGCTCGGCCTTCAAATCAGGACTCGGAACCAACAATTTCACGCCAGGCTTGCTATCAAACACTTTCGTCATATCGTCAACATTCGGATTGCGATACGCTTGATTCACACTGGCCTTCAACAACAACCCCTTCTTCAGCTGCTGCGTAAGCCCCAAATCAAAACTCGGCGTGGTCGAAGCAAAAGAAATCGAACTATAAGGCAACTTCCATGGATTCGCCTTGGAATACAACGCCTGCAAAGCATACTTTGAAACGCGCAATCCTCCCTGAACCACTGTTCCCGTTGATGCGATGCGATAAATTCCCTGGGCAAAAACCGAATGCATTTGCGTAGTTGCACCCGAATCGCTATACCGCGCTTTTGTTGCAGTTTCCGCCAACGTTGAAATATTTTTATTGATTCCCACCGATGTCACCTCATTCCAGACCATCTCGATGCCCGAATTCAATGTAAACGACGCACTCAATTGATCATGTCGATCCAAATTCACCGTTCTCATCGTTACATCATCTTTCTGTGTTCGCTCCGTCTTACTTCCAAAATTGCGGGTCACACGCGCCACTTCCGTACTCTGCTGAGCCAAGGTCAAACGAGTATTGTGATCCACACTTCCCGTTTTTGCGATGTATGATAGATAATTGCGATTCTGCGGCGTGTAATCCCAACGACCATAAACGGGCTTGCCATTATCGAACTGCGACATTCGATCGTAGCGAGGAATCAAATCAGACATCGACTTTTGAAAATTCACCGTATGTTCGATTTTACCTGTTTTGCCAAATAACTTGGCGAATAAATCCGTTTGAGAGTAGCCAGTTCCTTTTTGCAATTGGGGATCCTCGTTTACCAAAACCGTATCGCGACCATTGATTTGGGTCACATATTTAGGCAACAACCCAAAAGTATCCCAGTCCGAGTAATTTTTACTCCCACTGCGCAAATCACCAAATTGACTGCGCGTGGCCGACAATAACAGTCCTACTTTTTCACTTTGAATCTTCAACCCCGCGTTTCCTATCATTGAGTTACTTGCTGATAAGTATCGAACCGTTGCATTGGGTTTTACCTCAAATTTTCCAAGGGTAGCATCTTTCGTTTTGAAGTAAAGTACACCGCCCAAAGCATCAGAGCCGTACAATGTAGAACCCGCACCAAAATTCACTTCCATCCGATCCAAAATAAATGGGTCAATGGTAATGATGTCTTGCAAATGACCAGCACGATACGTTGCATTATTCATACGAACGCCGTCCACAACCATCAATACCCTAGAGGCCTCAAAACCTCTTAAAACAGGAGAACTACCACCCATTTGACTCTTCTGTACAAACACCTGACCTGTATTGATCAAGGCATCGCCCAATGTGGCGGGTTGCAATTCTGCCAAGCGCTTGGCACTAACCACTTCAATTTGTCGTGGCGAATCCTTCCTTTTTTGCGCAAAACGCTGCGATGAAACCAAAACCTCTTCAAACGATTCTACGTCCGTTGTGTCGGCCCTATTTTCATTTGTACTATCAACCCTCGGCGAAATATTTTCTTGTCCGTAACCAGTACCCATAAGGCACATTACGGCAACTGTTAAAATTGTCTTGTTCATTTTCTTAATTGTTTTATAATTGGCTTGCCAAATGCAAGCAGTAATTAAATCAAATCCAAACCATGAGGTCTGCAATTCGATAAACACAGGATAAGTACCACCCTCTTTGGGCGACTGCAACATCCTTTTGCCTACATTAAGAAAGTAATCTTGGAGGAGGTGAATCGACATCCAGACAGATATCGGGAATAATACGCACAACAAAACCCAACGCATCTAAATCAACAGATGTCAGGGCAAATAACGTTTCGGTACTCGATGGAATATCCCATTTTACTTTGGAGAACCATACGCCGGTAGATTTCTCATGACCTTTTGAAGTGCCCGATGCGGGAACTTCTTTCATCTGCGACTCAAGTACTTTCTCCAAATCATCTTCAAATGCCATCACACGATATCCATTTTGCAGCAATTCAACGGTGATGATATCATACTTTTTATCGCCCAATTCAATTTCATCACCCGATTGGATGGAAGCGTATTCTTCGGTAAGGGGTAAAAACAGCGTCTCCCCCATCTCAGACACCCATTCTTTTTCTAATTGTGATTTCAACAAGTGGCGCTGATATTTATAAGCAAAAACCTGCAAAAACGTAAGCCCCGGAATAAGCAGCAACAAAAGCAAGGCCATCGTTTGGTTTAAAAATTTCAACCCTCCTATTGAACGCCTTTGCTGCATAAAAAAGCAAATATAAAATTTACCGATGCGCAATCAATGAAATTGTTGAATTTTGCAGAATGAAGACTCCGGTTTATGTGATTGACATTCTGAGAACGCCTGTAGGTAAATTTGGTGGCACCCTCGCCGCAATTAGACCCGATGATCTTGCAGCGCATGTAATTCAATCGATTTTGGCACGAAACCCCAATATTGACCCTGCTGCTATCGACGAGGTGATTTTGGGCGCGGCAAACCAAGCCGGCGAGGATAACCGAAACGTGGCGAGAATGGCATCCTTGATGGCCGGAATCCCGACCTCAGTTCCAGGTTACACCGTAAACCGATTGTGTGCTAGTGGACTTCAAAGTATAATGAATGGCGCCATGTCGATTGCATCAGGCCAAGCCCATTTGGTAGTTGCCGGCGGCACAGAAAGCATGACGCGCGCTCCTTTTGTGATGGCCAAAGCCGATGCAGCCTTCTCTAGAACGCCCGAAATTTACGATACCACCATCGGATGGAGGTTTACCAATAAAACTTTGGCGAAAATGTATCATCCATTTTCTATGGGTGAAACAGCAGAAAACGTCGCCCAGCAATTTAAAATTTCCCGGGAAGACCAAGATCTGTTTGCCTATGAAACCCAACTCAATTGGAAAAATGCGCAGGCAGCTGGACTCTTTAACCAAGAAATTGTAGCCGTTCCCATTCCTCAAAAAAAGGGCGATGCGATACTTTTCAACACCGACGAACATCCAAGACTTAGCGAAGTAAGTGTTCTTGCATCGCTAAAACCCGCCTTCAAAGAAGGGGGTTCAGTGACCGCAGGAAATAGCTCGGGCATCAACGATGGCGCCGCAGTTTGCATACTGGCCTCGGAAGAAATGGTAAAGCAATTGGGCCTTACCCCAATGGCACGCGTTGCGGGAATCGGAGCAGCCGGTGTTGATCCAAGTATCATGGGAATCGGACCTGTTCCAGCAACGCAAAAGGCGCTAAAAAACGCAGGACTTACCATTCAAGACCTCGATGTCGCGGAACTGAACGAAGCCTTCGCCGCGCAGGTTTTGGCAAGCATGAGAACCTTAGAGATCGACCGTAGCATCGTAAATCCAAATGGAGGAAGCATCGCCATCGGTCATCCATTAGGGGCCTCTGGAACCCGCATTTCAGCCACACTTCTGCATCACATGAATCGCAATAAGTCGTTAAAATATGGTTTGGCAACCATGTGTATTGGGGTTGGACAAGGCTGCGCGATCATTTACGAAAATTTGTAATGCGATACAAAATTGAATTGGCCTATGAAGGCACCCATTTTGGGGGCTGGCAAGTTCAAAACAATACGATTACCGTTCAGGGCGAAATCGACAAAGCGCTGAGTCAAGTCTGCAATCAAAAGATCGAAACGATGGGTTGTGGAAGAACCGATGCTGGCGTCCACGCGAGTTACTTCGTTGCCCATTTTGATGGACCAGAAAATATTCCGGTTGATTTAGACATCAGATTAAATAAGATGCTCCCCAACAGTATTGGCATCAAAAAAATCGTTGCCGTAAATGAGGATTTTCATTCAAGATTTTCAGCTACACAACGTGAATATCACTATCACATTCATCGATCAAAGAACCCCTTTACCACAAATACTTCTTGGTGGCTTGCCACAGAACTCAATGTGGCCGCAATGAATCAATGTGCTGCCGCAATTGTTGGCAAACATCCGTTTCAAGCCTTTTGCAAAGGAGAAATCCCCAATGGCAACCCCAGGTGCGAAGTGTTTATTGCCGAGTGGATGATCACCGAAGCGGGATACACTTTTCAGATCCAGGCCAATCGGTTTCTTCGCAATATGGTAAGGGCGCTCGTAGGAACGATGGTAGAAGTTGGACAAGGGAAAATCTCACCCGCAGATTTTGAAGCCATTTTCGTGGGTGGTTCAAGAAGTGAGGCCGGCGCGTCTGCGCCGGCCCAAGGACTCCACCTAACGGATGTGAAATATCCCACAGCCATTGCCGAAGGCAATCCCATGGGCTAACCAAATAAAAAATAATTATTCTTATTCCTCAAATCGACGAATAAACTTCTCGGCCTGACGTTCAGTAGCGGGTCTGATATAGAAGCCTTCGGCCTTAATCTTGCTCATCGTAGCAGCCAAAACACCCTGCATCTTTTCATCAGAGCAATATATATTTGCCACCGTTTTCGTCAAATTGATATAGATATAATCGCTCGCACCAAGCTCCAAATACATATACATATTCTGTCCGCTTCGCTTGTGCTCCAGTAACATCGTTGCCCTTAAACTCTTGTTGATAGGCTTCCCTGCGATACTGGCAACCGAAACGATATCGTCGCAGTACATTCCCCGCATCTTGCTGTCCCAGCGGAAAGTTGCATCACTCAAAACAAAAGCATAATTCGCCTCGTCTTTGCCTGTCAATTCGCCATTCTTCTCTAAGTTGGCCAAGGCCTGACGTGCACTCTTCTCATTATCCATCATTTCGCCCAAACATCGCTTAAAGAAGTCCGTATTCACTGTAGACGTTGTCCCACCATTCTCATTGATCAAAGCCACCAAAGCCGTCACATAATCCTGAGGCATTGGGAAATCTAACATCATCGCCATGTTAAAGACAAACGAACTATCCCCTCGGTACAAATCCGCCGTCCCCGCATTCTTAAAGTGAATATTGGGCGTCTCCAATCCAAAATCCAAAGGTCCTTCCGCATGAATGGTATGATCTTTCTCGTTAAACTGAATCCAACTGCCTTTCAATCCACCGTCGCGCAACCTCGACTTACTGCCGGCATAGAAACTCTCCGTCTTGTGATCGTAGTAGAAAATCCCTGTATCGTTCGTAACATCATCGTCGGAATACCTGCGCTTCCAAGAATACATCAAAGGATACACGTGACTTGAATCGTTGGCCACAAATAAACCCACATATTGCTTCTTATTGTCTTTGTCGCGCGGATCGTTCATATCCAACACAACATCTTTGGGATCCACACGGCTATCGAACCGAATCCAAGCCGATGGATAAATGTTTTTAAACGTGTGTAATGGCTTCACGTACCCGGTAAATCGAATCAACTTCTCTGTACTTTCGATCTGAGCAAAGCCCTTGTATCCAATCTTTGTCTCCAATGTGAAATTGTTTTCCTCGGCGATCTTACCCACCCCTTCTACACGCTGATTGTCGTTCACGATCACACTATCCAAGAAAAACTCTTGCCTGCCACCCCTACTATTAACATACTGATAATACCCGTTGCCACGAATCTTATTCTTGCCATAAACCTTCACCCGCAACTTATAAATCTCATGGAACTTATTATCCCTGCCGGCCAACAAACGAGTGCTATCCAAATGATCCATATCCGCATTTGCCCTCACTGTTGCCTTTCCATCTTTCAGGAAAAGTCGTGAATCAGCGATGTCAATAAACGGTATTTCACTAATCTTAAGCGTGTAATCCACCAAACTGTAATCGGCTTTTTTGGCTTCAAAACTCAAGCCCCCTTGCGTTGGATTGGTACTGGCAAAAATGGGTGTCTGACCGGCCAAAGAAGGACCCACCCTGGCCTGAATGATCTTCTTGTCCATATCCCACTTGTAATCGGTGAGATTGGTCTGATACATATTGTAATCAAACTTGGTCATAGAACCCGCCTCGTTCTTGGTAAATGTTCCGATGCGTGTATTAAAGTCCATCGTCCCGTTGATATTGCTAGTCTCAAAAGCCATCCGCGAAGAATCCGCCGCATAAATCTGTAAACTGGCTTGCTTGGCCGATGTCTTTTTTGGGCCAAAGATCTGTTCAGCACTAGTAAATCTGGCCTGCTCCCATGCCAAAGTTCCGTTGCCCTTCATCACACTCGGTGATTGCGTCATTGTACCCGTGAAATCATGTCCCACCTTAAACACCTTGATTGGCGTTGCCCCATTTGTCACTTTGTATTCATCCTGATAAGGATTCCATTCCATGTTGGCCATCACCGCATGGGTTTCTGGAAACTTGGTATTCTCGGTCAAATCATATCTATTCAACACACCCACAGCCTTTTTGGGCAATAACAAAATCTTAGAAAACTCACTTTTAGAACCTTGGTAACTGATCGTACCATCGGTACCATAAAAACCCTCTTCACTCAAATTCATGGTCATTTCACCCAAGCCCTTTCCGCGATACATCGAGTAACCACCTGGGGGCGTGTGTTTGATAAAACCTAAAGAGTAATCCTTTTGAATGGTCACGTAATGCCTAAACTCTGGGAAAATGCCATCAGAAATAAAATTACCGTCGAAGCGTAAACCCGCAATCGTGAAATTATCCAAACTGTCGATCGTGAACGGGTCCACCACAAACTTAAACTTATCGCCTTCGTAAGCTCCCCCATGAATATGAGGCTTATCATACAATACCTCACTACCCTTGTCAGATACAAAAATGGGATATTCCGGATAGTCCTTATTCCCCGACTTATTATTGGGCTTGTCGATGTATAACGTCCCACTCACATTCCTCAACACCGATTTGATGGGCACCAATCTGCGTCCTGAGGAATCGGGAAAGTACATCCGTAAGGAATCTACGGCCGACATAGCAATATTGAACTGACCGTAATTGAAAACGTATTTTTTACCGTAAAAATCGAATCTCCCCGCCCTCAACTGTCCGCCAAAGCGCAACCCCCGATTCTTGGTTAAGGTCACTTGCTGCTCTGTTGGCACCACAATTACGTTTTGAGAATCGGAAAAGTAGAACTTCGAAACCCCCTCCAAATTCATTTCATTGCTCAGCAGATTCAGTGTGAAATTGGATCGTTTTCCAACAATAGAAGAAATTCGAATCACATCGTAATCCCTTGATTTCTGGTGCGCTTGCACATATCGAAACGCTTTTGGCAACAAGGTAACACTGTCTTGATCTTGCAAATAATTAATATATCCTTGATCATGCAATTCAAGAAACGGAACTACCAAATATTCTTTCTGGGTTTTCTGAAAAAATGCGTAGTCATCCAATGAAAATTTGATGCGCTGATCTGCCTTGTAAAACTCACGCGTTTTGGCTTTCTGCGCTTGTAACTGCTTGAGCTTGGCATCCAATTTTGCCTTATCAGCGGGATCCTTTGACAACATCAAGTTTTTGATATCCTTCTCTATTTGTTTGGCGATGGGATCTTCGGGCTGACGGTTATAGTAAGCGACCAAACCTTCCAACGGATGCGACCTCAAAGGACCTTGCAATCGATTGTATAGTATGTCCCGAAAGAAGTCATCGGATGAAATTCTAGCTTCCATCTCGTTGTTCACGTTGTCGAAATCAACAAATGGCTCCGTAACAATCCAACGAACCTGCTGTACATCAATATTTACGTTGTGAAAATTGTCTTGAAATGGAACGCGCATCAAACCCTCTTCACCTCTATCTATAATGAGTTTATTATCCTTGAAGATAAAATTCACCTTCACAAACGGATGGTAAACGGTTGTGACACTGTCCAGATACATGGTGAATTCACTCTGCAAAGTCCCTGCAATTCCGTCCTGGATTTTGAACGATTTACTTTTTAAGGTGACCTTCTTTTTGCCTTTGTAGAACACGTCGATCACCGACGGTTTGCCATTGGCAGTGGCCGTAGTAATGGAATGTCCTTGCATCGAAAAACCCCCTCTAAAAAAAGACTCATCACCCACGATTCCACTCACCAACAATTCGTTATCGTATGAATTAAACTGTGGAAATCCCGATTTCTTTACTTTTAAAGAATCCGTTGCAGTACTCAATTTGTCGGTAAATTTACCCAAGACCGGTGTTTTAAAATACCTTCCATAAACCAACTGCGCAGAGTCCACCGAATAGATGTTTTGATCCATGTTCAAGCGATATTTTCCAAACTTAACCCAAGCCGATTCGGTGGGTAGGCATCGTTTGAAATCTGCGGTACCGTAATCACCAACCCAAACATTCTTCAATGGATTATACACTCCTTTGGTAGCGCTAATCACCATTTTGTCCATAAACCCAGTACAGGTTAGGGCGACTTCACCAAAGCGTATTTCTATTTCATTTTTGTAAACCAGGTCAAAGTCCAGAGTATCCACGCTCCAAACTGCCGTCCCCGATTTGTAAATGACTTTATCGGCGAACAAATTGGCAGTGGTTTGAAGAAATTCGAGGTACTCTTTGTTGGAATTGCCCAACAACGACTTGGTGATGCCTTGCCATTGAACGAGCACTTTATCGGGCAAATTGTTTTGCAAAAATGCCGCTACCGTTGCGATGTATAATTCAAAATGCGGTTGGACTGCCATTTTTTCGGCCAGCATTTGATTTGAAATATCGATGATAAATTTCTGCTGACTGGGCGAAAATTTGCCCATTTCCCAATTCTCCTTAAAAATATTGAAATTCTTGGTAAGGTTCTTATCTCCAGGGCGGTTGATAAACGTTTCAAACTCCGCAATAAAAGTAGCCGGTACAGGACTAAAACTTCCACTTTGGGCTGTCAATTTCAGCGCAAAAACAGAAAGTAGGATAAAGCAGAGTTTTTTTATCATCAGGGTGAGATTACAAATAACGCACCAACTTGCGTTTCATTGTGAGCAGACTATTAAATCAAGCAATGTAAGTTTATCGCATCGCTTTCACGATATCGATAAAGTCACGGGCTTTTAAACTTGCACCACCAATCAATCCACCATCAATATCCGTCTGCATGAATAAAGCCGCGGCATTTTCTGGCTTCACGCTTCCACCATAGAGGATTGAAGTTGTTGAAGCAATTTCTTCATTGTATTGATTGGCCAATAGTTTTCTGATGTATGCATGGATTTCCTGCGCCTGCTCCGGAGAAGCATTCAAACCCGTACCGATAGCCCAAACTGGCTCATAAGCAATAACAACTTCCGCAAACTCTTTGCGATCCAAATGAAACAACCCTTGAACGATTTGCTCTTCAATGGCTCTAAAGTATTGCTTGCTTTCGCGCTGCTCCAAAGTTTCACCGATACAAAAAATGGGCTTCATGCCATGGCGGATCACAGATTTCACTTTTAACGCACACACTTCGTTGGTTTCACCAAAGAATTGACGTCGTTCCGAATGCCCTACCAAACAATATTGAACACCCAAAGACTTAAGCATACCGGCTGAAATTTCACCCGTAAATGCACCTTGATCAGCCTGGTGAGCATTCTGAGCCCCCACCAGCAATCCGCTCCCTTCTAGCAATCGAACGGCAGATGGCAACGCCAAAAATGTTGGAATTAAAACTACTTTACCTTCTCCGCGATATTCATCTCTAACAATTCCTCTTACTTCGGTAATCAGAGCTTGGCTTTCTTCCAAGGTTTTGTGCATTTTCCAGTTACCCGCAACAATTTTCTGCCTATTCATAATAACAGCGAAATAACAAAATCAAAATCAAACGTTATTCTCAAGATATCAACGAGAACAACTCATCCGCCCAAGACATCGCCAATGCGAATTGGGTATCTCTATCCATTTCAGAATTGTCCAGAACCCTATAATCCGAGGTCATTGTAAGAGGACTATTTTCCCTCGAAGAATCCACTGCGTCGCGATGCTTTAAGTTCGCTGAAATCTCCTCTAACGTCACCGCATCACCTTTGGCCACCAACTCCGAAAATCTGCGCTGAGCCCTAACCTCAACCGAGGCCGTCATGAAAATCTTAAGCTCTGCATCAGGAAAAACAACTGTTCCGATATCCCTACCATCCATCACAACACCTTTTTTCGCGCCCATTTGCTGTTGCAAATACACCAACTTATCGCGCACTGCTTGAATTTTTGCCACTTCACTCACCTTCGATGCCACCGCAATTGTGCGAATTTCATGCTCCACATTTTCACCGTTCAACAACACAAAGGACGACCCATCATGGTTTACATCAAACTCCACTGTTACTTGAGCCAACGCTTGTTCCACTTGAGCGATATCCTCCAAATTCACCGAATGACGCATCAAATACAAGGTCACCGCTCGATACATCGCCCCGCTATCGATAAAAACATAATTCAAAGCAGAAGCCAACGCTTTCGCCAATGTCCCTTTCCCGCAGCTACTGTACCCGTCTATTGCGATATTGATTTTTCTTTGTCTCACTTTCTTTTATAACTCAGGAATTCCGGGACATGGCGTATGATTTAACTGAACAAAGGCTACAGATCTTTTCTTTGAAAACCGATTGGGATCGATGATGATGGAGAACATATTTGAGTTCTGGCTGCTGAAATAACTGGCACTGGAATACGTAATATCCAATTTGGCCATTTTGAATTTTAGACCCCAGCCAAAACCTGCCGTACCGCGCCTTACATCGGCAATCATCTCTTTTCTTCGCTGCTGGCTATAACCTACATAAATACCAAAATTCTTACCCAAAGCCAATTCTGTACCCACTGCTAAATGTCGACCCAATTTATCTGCAAACTTCGCTTCGGCTGGCACCACCGTCTGACCATTAATATCTATCTGACCGTTGCTATTTAGATACTGATCGTAGGTCAAATCCCATTTTTGCAAACTATGCGCCACCAGATGAAATTTAAAGGGCATGTGTTTTGGCATGATTGCTACGGCCGCTTGAATATTGAAAGGCAACGGCTCTCTGCCTGCATCTTGATAGCTCATCACTTGTGCCCCAAGGTTCTTGATTAGCAATCCGGCCGAAAGCGTAGAATCCTTTTTGATGTGATTGAGGCCCAAATTAATATATACTCCATTGGAAATATAAGGACCAAGAATACTGTAAACCATCCCCAGCTGGGCACCAAATCTTAGTTGAGGCGTGAGTGCCATAGATCCGCCCATCCCAATATTGGTCTCGTTTGCTACTAATTTTAAGGTTGGATTTCCACCGGCATCATAACCATCCATACTGCCGTAGTCGATGTGTTGCGCAAACCCCTGCAACGATATTTTTTTGCCCGATACCGAAATATTTCCAATACCAAACGCCGCATTGGCAGAAAAAACGCCAGGGAGAATGGTCCCTGCGCTAAGTCCTGCTTTGAAACGATGCTCATCGGAGAGCAACGCCGGATTGTTGGTGGTTTGAAGGATATCTGACGAGGGCTGGGATATCAAGTAACCGCACCATGCCAAAGATTTGCTGTGCATTGGAACATCCAAAATCCGAAAAACGCCTTGCGATCCGGTTTGGGCCGAGGCCTTGGCCGAGGCCAGCACACACAATAAAATCAGTAAGCGTTTGGGCATGAGCAACAAATTTAGTTTAAGAACAGGAACTCTCAGCGGATATTTTACCGAAATTTGTACTTTCCATGACCACGTCACTGTATCGCAATCCCTCCGATGTCCCCAAAAGTTCGCCTTTAGTTATCACCCAAGGTACTTTCGATGGCGTTCATCTGGGTCATCAAAAAGTATTAAAGCACGTGGTTGACCTAGCCAAAGAACAGAACACCCAAAGCTTATTAATCACCTACCACCCCCACCCTAGATTGGTGGTAGAACCCAACAACCGTGAACTCCGGATGCTATCGAGCATCGAAGAAAAAGCCGAAGCCGTTTTTGCATTAGGCATAGATTACGTTTTGGTTCTTCCATTTACCCAAGAATTTTCTCAACTTTCGCCCGAAGCATTTGTGGCAGATATTTTAGTAAAACAGCTTAATGTGCACACTATCGTAATCGGGTACGACCACCACTTTGGGATCAACAGAAGTGGTGATTTCAACACGTTGGTTAGATTAAGTAAGGAGTTTAATTTCTCAGTTCAGGAAATCCCCGCTTCCACGATCGACGAAATTGCTATTAGCAGCACCAGAATCCGCAAGGCACTATCAAACAGTGGATTAGACGAGGCAAATCAACTCATTGGCAGGCCATACCAACTGACTGGTACGGTGATTCATGGCAAGCAATTGGGCAGAACCATTGGATTCCCCACTGCAAACATCCACATCAACGACCCCTACAAACTCATCCCTTCGTTTGGCGTTTATGCCGGCATTTGTTTGGTAGAAAACAAGCGATATAAAATGGTTTGTAACATCGGTGTAAGACCCACGGTGGATGGCGAAAATATTAGCATCGAAGCGCATCTATTTGATTTTGATAAAAACATCTACGGCGAGCACCTCACCCTGTTTTTGGTACAGTATTTGAGAAATGAGCAGAAGTTCGGTTCAATCGAAGCGTTAAAATCTCAGATCTTACTCGATGCACAACAAGCCCAAACATTGGTTACTTTGGACTAAGACTTTTGTCTTTGTGATGATGCTCGTTTGTAGCAATTTTGCGATCGCACAGATTGAAGACGACGAAGAAGATTACGGAGAAGACGAGGGCGATTGGATCATTCAAGATTCATTGTGGGAACACAGTACCGACACGCTTGCTTATTACTACGAGGAAGGGGAATTCATCATTCCCGGCATGCTACCCGAATACGATTTTTATGCTTTTTGGGACACGATGCACGTAGATGCCTATCGTTTTGATCTGAGAAAACTTCAGGAAGCCATTCCAATCAACATCCTAGATATGGATTGTGATTTTGCGATGCCCATTTATGGTAGAACAAATTCACCTTTTGGCTGGCGTCACGGTCGCCCTCATACAGGCATCGACCTACAACTCAGAACCGGAGATTCTGTTTACTCCGCCTTTGACGGCGTAATTCGAATGAGCAAATACTATAACGGCTATGGAAATTGCGTAGTGATTAGACATTTCAATGGATTGGAAACGCTCTATGGCCACTTGAGCAAATTGGAATACAAACCTGGAACATTGGTAAATGCAGGTCAACTCATTGGCTTGGGCGGATCCACAGGGCATAGCACCGGCCCACATTTACATTTCGAAATACGATTCCTCGGAAGACCCTTAAACCCTGCTGCGGTTATCGACTTCCCCAATGAAACGGTAAAGAGCGACACCCTTCTGATTGCATCGAATTTGTTTCAAATGCCCGCATCTTCATACCAAGGTAAAAAACGACGGGGATCCTATCGTAGAGGGCGTTCGCGCACTAGCAAAAGCAAACGAAGAAGATATTCCTACGAAATTAGAATAGAAGAAGTGTCTTCATCGTTATACAGAGTATAAAAGGTTGATCCGATTCAACTATTTTTGTATTTTCTGTGAGCATTCAAGTCAACAATTTATCCAAGAAATACGGCCAGCAATTGGCATTAGATAGTATTTCATTTTCCATTCCATCTGGAGAGGTGGTTGGATTTCTAGGCCCCAACGGCGCCGGAAAATCTACCACAATGAAAATCCTAACGGGCTATATCCCTGCAAGCAGCGGCGATGCTTCGGTTTGCGGATTGGATTTGGCAGAACAAAGTTTAGAAGTGAGGAAACTGGTTGGCTACCTTCCCGAGCACAATCCCTTGTATCTGGACATGTACATTTCAGAATACTTGTTGTTTGCAGCGGGAATTGCTGGGGTTAAAAACACCAAGAAAGCGCTGGAAATGGCCATCGAGTTAACCCAACTTGGACCGGAAAGAAATAAGAAAATCGGTCAGCTTTCCAAGGGATATAGGCAGCGTGTTGGATTGGCCCAGGCCCTTATCCATGACCCAAAAGTTTTAATTTTGGACGAACCCACTTCGGGACTCGATCCAAATCAAGTAGTGGAGATTAGAAACGTTATTAAAAATTTGGGCAGCGAAAAAACAGTTCTTTTGAGCACCCACATCATGCAAGAGGTAGAAGCCATGTGTAACCGAGTGATATTAATCAACAAGGGCAAGATCATTGCCGACAATACGTTGGAAGGCTTAAAAGAGACAGCGCCATCGGACAGTTTGGAAACCATTTTTAGAAATTTGACAGGCCATGTGGGAAGTATTTAAAAAGGAAATTCGCAGCTTCTTGGGATCGTTCATTGCCTATATAGTAATGGGTGTTTTCTTGGCAATCACCGGATTGTTCATGTGGATCATCAAAGGGAATAACGTACTTGATTTGGGCGTAGCTAGCCTACAAGTGATGTTCAACATCGCTCCCTATATTTTAATCTTTTTAGTTTCAGCCATCACGATGCGAAGTCTCAGCGAAGAACGTCGATTGGGTACGATAGAAATTTTGACCACCCGTCCCGTGAGTGATTTTTCTATTTTGATGGGGAAATATTTGGCAGCGGTGGCATTGATCGTCTTCACCCTATTACCAACCCTATTTTATTACTATACGATTCAACAACTCGCCGATCCCTTGCAAGGCACCGATTCGGGAGCTACATGGGGTTCATATTTTGGCTTGATACTCTTGGCCGCTAGCTATGCGAGTATTGGGTTGTTTGCCAGTTCCCTTACAGACAATCAAATTGTTTCGTTGATTATTTCTATGGTATTGTGTTTTTTCTGGTATGGCGTATTAAGTCTATTGGGAGATATCAAAGCCCTAGACGCCATCGGCAAAAGTCTAGAATGGTTCAGTCTTGACTTTCACTACCAATCGATAAGTCGTGGTGTACTAGACACCCGTGACGTAATTTACTTCTTTGGATTCATTGCAACTTTCTTAGGGGCAACGAAAATGGCGTTTGAAAGCAGAAAATGGTGATGAAAAAGTACGGAGCACGCATTCAATCCATCTTGGAATTTACCACGCTATTGGTAATTATCATCGTCGCAAACATCCTCGGTAATTTCTATTATTTGCGCATCGATTTAACGGAGGAAAAACGTTACACCCTAAGCGAAACAAGCAAAAAACTTAGCAAAGAACTGAAAGAAAAGTGCTACTTCCGCCTATATCTAGACGGCGATATGTCGGCCCGATTCAAAAACCTTCGCAATGAAATCCGCGATGTGGCCTATGAATTTCGCGAACTCAGCGGCAGAAAAATCGAAATCGAAATCATCGATCCGTTCGAAGGAAAACAGTTATCCGAAGTCAGTGGCATTTTAGACGATTTCAATCAGCGCGGGGTGATCCATCAGCGCGATATTGAGGGTGAAGGAGGCAATAGCACTACCATAAAGAATATTATTCCCGGTGCAGAAATGATGTATGCCGGCAAAACCGTAGCCATCAATTTTTACGAGCACGATGTGGCTTTGGACGCCGACAACAACATCAAAAGAGCGATTGATAACGTGGAGTATGAAATCGCCAATGGATTGAGGCAGTGCACGTTAAACAAACCCAAAAAGATTGCCGTTGCGGATGGTTCGGGAGAAATGATCGACAATCGCGTAGGAGATTTTGCTGCAGAATTGGGTAAATATTACGATGTTTCTGCATTGAACATCAATGTGGCGGACCCGAAATCAGCGGAGCCATTCATCGATAAACTAAAATCACTGAGCAACCCTGAAGAAATGGGCAGTGTTCTGATTAATAGTCTACAGCAGCGATTAAACAACAACGACCTATTGCTCATCATTAAACCGGCAAAAGACTACTCTCCTTCAGAATTGTATTTGATTGACCAATTCCTATTGAAGGGAGGCAAGGTGATATGGATGATTGATCCAGTGCATGTAGAAATCGACAGTTTTGAAACCAATAGTTCTATTGCAGCCATGGACAATCAGTTGGAGAATATCAACGCATCGTTGTTTAATTATGGCGTAAAAATGGAATCCACACTGCTGATGGATGCCAATTGCAATCAAATTCCGATTCCCGTGGGCAACCGTCCGGAAATGATCGATTTCTATTATTTCCCCGTGTTTATGTCGGTTAGTTCACCCCACATTATCAACAAAAACGTAGGTCCAGTTTGGGGTCAATTCCCAGCAACACTTTCGGCCAAATCAAAAACGGACCTTAATGTAACACCACTATTGAGCAGTAGTCCCTATACCAAAACGATTCAAGCCCCAGCAAACGTAGACCTGGAAAACGCTTACATGCAATCCAGAGACGATCGATTTAGGAATACTTTGAGGGGTGGAAGCAAGCTTACGGGCGTATTGATGGAGGGCAAATTCCAATCGCCATTTATCTACCAAAAACACTACACAGGATCCGCATTCTTACCCAATGGTGAAAGTAAAATGGTTGTAATTGCCGATGGCGACATCATAAGAAATGGGGTGAGTGGCAGAGGCGGAATTTACCCAACGGGATACGATCGATTTACGAAGACAACCTTTGCGAATAAGAAGTTCATATTGAATTGTATCGATTATTTAATAGACAACAATGGATTGATTGAAATCAGAGCCAAAGAAAAGACATTAAGATTGTTAGATAGCGAAAAAACTCGACTTGAGCACACCTATTGGCAGTGGTTTAATATCATCGCGCCGTTATTAAGCATGATGATTTTTGGCATCGCCAATAACATCTATCGCAAACGAAAATACCAAATCAGATAACAAAATGTACGATTTTATAGAAGGTCCAATCGAATCTCTCAACCCCACGCACGTGATTATTTCCAATCAAGGCTTGGGCTATATTGCAGCGATCAGTTTAACGACCTACGAAAAAATTAAAGGTCATAAAACAGCTCGATTATTTGTCGATTTACTTTTTAAAGTCGAGAATCAAAGTCCGGTTTCAATGCATTTATTTGGATTTTCCGATCCTGATGAAAGGCATATGTTTCGCATGCTCACATCAGTTTCTGGCGTAGGAAACAACACGGCTATGTTGATGTTGAGTAGCCTAGAGCCCGACGATTTGGCCGCTGCCATTGTCAATGGAAATGTAGGTTTATTAAAAAGCATCAAAGGCATCGGAGACAAAGGCGCGCAACGCATTGTACTGGAACTTCGCGACAAAATGATGGGGAAAAAATCCATGAGATTGGGCATGCTTTCTGGGGTGAGCGACAACTTTAGTGAAGCGCTATCGGCCCTTACCACACTAGGCTACCAAAAAGCCAATGCAGAAAAAGCACTCATGAAAGTCAGCAAAGAATTAGGAGGCACTGCAACCATTGAAGAATTGATAAAAAATTCATTGAAAATATTGTAACTTGCAAGTTCGCAACTTAAGCAACCGCCTATTAGCCACACCGCTACGCAACGTTTAGAAGTTTAACAGAATGAGATTTAATGGTCAATCCATAACCGCACGTATTCTGCGTGCAACATTCGGTGCGATGCTGTTGATTTTATTGGCGGTTATTAGCAATCCCCTTTTCGGTCAATTAGACACAAACAGTCTGCGGTATCGGTTACAGAAAAATGGCACTACAGGCTCCCATGTGGATCTTGAAAATCCCGTTAAAACCGAATGGCGCTACAATGCCAAAGCAAATCGCTACGAAGGTTTCCGCAATTTAGGATCACTCAGTTATGCTACCGGTGAAAGCATGTCGGTTGCTGAGTACTTTCAGAAACAATCGAAAATCGAAAATGAAAAGTACTTCCGCGGAAAGACGCAGAGCGCATACTCATTGGGAGGCAACAACAAAAGCGTAACGGATTTAATCAAAGCCGAACTAAACAACCCAACGGTTTCCAAGATTTTTGGAGAAGGGGGTGTTGATTTTCAGTTAAATGGTTCCGCCATGGTAAAATTGGGAGGGAGCATGAACATTAACAGAAATCCCAATTTCTCTAAACGTCAGCAAAAATATTTCGTTCCAGTATTTGACCAGCAAATGCAAATCAGTGCCAACGGCAGTGTAGGTGAATTTGTAAAGTTGGGCATCAATTACGATACAGAAGCGGCTTTTGAGTTCGACAACCAGACAAATTTGGGATGGAAAGGTAAGCCCGATGGAATCCTAAAAGACATACAGGTGGGCAATGTCAATCTAAACCTACCAACCCAGTTAATTAAGCCCGCAAACAATTTGTTTGGATTTTCCAATACGATGCAATTCGGAAAAACCACCATCAAAACCGTCTTTAGTCAAAATAAGGGACAGAGCACAGAGACGGTGCTTAAAGGCGGTGCGCAGATGAATGAATTCAAAATCACTGCAGACAATTACGACCAAAACAAGCACTATTTTCTATCTCAATTTTTTAGAGAAAACTATAACAAATCGTTAGAAAACCTTCCCATAATTGCCAGCGGTGTTATTATTAACCGCGTAGAAGCATGGGTTACGAATAAGAATGCCAACGTAGAGACACCTAGAGATATCTTGGCATTTCAAGATTTGGGCGAGGCAAAGCCTTTCAGACCCGCATTGGGAGGCTCATCGGACCCAGCGTCGGATAACGCAGCAAACAATTTATATGCGACCATCACGGCAGATCCGAATACGCGTTTTACAGGACAAGCCATCGACAAGATCTATGCTACCCTGCCCTATTTTGAGCAAACGATAGATTTTGACATGCTTAATTATGCACGTCAGCTCACAGATAAAGAATTCTCACTCAACCCGCAGTTGGGTTATATCTCGTTAAATCAACCTCTCAACAACGACGAAATTCTGGCTGTGGCTTTTGAATACACCTACGAAGGCAAAACATACCAAGTGGGTGAATTTTCGCGTGATATCCCGCCAGGAAATCAGAAATTGATGTTCTTAAAAATGCTTAAGGGCAACACCATCAGAACAAAATTGCCAATGTGGCGCCTGATGATGAAGAACATTTATGCCTTGAATACCTATAGCTTGAGCTTGGAAGACTTCAAATTAAATGTCATTTACGCCGACGATACCACGGGTGGTGATTACAACTACTTGCCCATCGGAAATGCAAATTGCCCCGCATTAGTGAATGGAAATCCACTGATTCGTGTATTCGGTCTAGACAAACTAAACCGACAGCAAGAGGCCAAACCCGACGGGATTTTTGATGCGATCGAAGGATTAACGGTAAATACGCAATATGCCAGAATCATTTTCCCAGTCACCGAGCCCTTTGGAGATTATTTGCGAGAGCAATTCAATGGCAGGAACGACTTAGGCGAATATTACTGCTACGATGCGCTATACGACAGTACAAAATGGCTTGCTCAACAGGATGTAAAGCATAACAAATTCTTCTTACAGGGGAGCTATAAATCCAGCAACGGAGCCGAATTATTCCTAGGAACCACTAACCTGCAACGCGGATCCGTTCGGGTTACAGCCAACGGCAGACCGCTAACAGAAGGCATGGATTACGAAGTGGATTATGCCTTGGGAAGAGTTCGTATTACCAACCAAGGCTTATTGCAGGGTGGAGCAGAAATTAGAGCGAGTGCGAACGGTCAGAGCTTCTTCAATATCCAGCAGAAAACATTGGTGGGAGGTCGTGTAGAACACAAATTCAATAAAAAGCTATTGGTTGGAGGAACTCTACTCCACATGTATGAAAGACCCCTAACAACCAAAACCAACTTCAACGAGGAGCCCCTCTTGAATACCATTATTGGTGCCGATATGGCATTTAGTTCCAAGTCTAGATTTATCACAAAAGTGATCGATCAGCTGCCCTTTTTGGAAACGAAAGAAGTATCGAACATCACCGCATATGCCGAAATCGCTAAGATTTATCCTCACAACCACAAATCACAAGGCGACCAGCGGGGCGTGTCAAATTTGGAAGATTTTGAATCCGCAGAATTAACGAACGACGTAAAAACTGTAAGTAACTGGTTCATCGGAGCTGTTCCTCAGAAACAAGAAGACAAATTCCCCGATACCAAAAACACTGACCGACTCAATTGGATGAATCACCACGGGGCATTGAGTTTTTATACCATCGACAACTTATTTTACCGCGATGTTGATATGCCCGACAACATCAAGAAACGAGTTGATGCGATTCTGAGCGACCCCTTTCAGCGACAAGTAGACCAACGAGAATTGTTCCCTCAAAGGAATTTCCCTCAAGGAACCCCAACCATTTTGCCCACTTTGGATTTGTTCTTCAGACCCAAAATGCGCGGATTGTATAATTTCAATAGCAATCCAAACGAAGTCAACGCCAATGGCGAATTGCTAAATCCCGAATTGAGTTGGGCGGGTGTAACGCGAAAGATCGACCAAAACGATTTTGAGGCAGCGAACATAGACTATATCGAGATTTGGATGTTGGACCCAATGGCGAACAACCCAAACTTGAAGGGGGAATTCTTATTGCAATTGGGTAACGTAAGTGAAGACATTTTGCCGGATAGAAGGAAGTCCTTCGAAAACGGATTGCCATCATCGTCCTCGGCCAGCAATGCCACCGACACTACCAACTACGCTTTTGTACCAGAAGGCCCGCAGATCAACTTCGCTTTCGACAACAACAATGGAACTTTGAAAGCGCAAGACGTTGGACTTGATGGAATGGATGATGCGAACGAAAAATTGCTTTTCGATACTAACTTCCTAAAACGAATCGCAACCAATTTTGGGACAACGTCTCAGTACTATCAGAATGCCTACCAAGACCCGAGCAACGATAACTATCGTCACTATTTGGATGGGTTTTTCGATGGCGTAGATGCTGACATCATTGGTCGTTACACCAGAATTCAAGGTCCACAAGGCAATTCAAACAATGAGCAATACACGGGCAAATATGCTGGGATGCCCAAGTCAACGACCCCTGTTCCAAGTGATGAAGACGTAAACCGCGATTTCACATTGAACCAAAGCGAAGACTATTTCCAATATCGAATCAAGATCAACGCGGCCGACATGCAAATGGGTCGAAACTATATTGCCGATATCGTAAAGAATAATGTCAAATTGCGCAATGGCAAATCTCTCGATATCACTTGGTATCAATTAAAAATTCCAATTCGCGAATTCGAAAAAGCGGTAGGAAACATCAGCGATTTCAAGAGCATCCGCTTTATGCGCATGGTGATGACGGGCTTTAATGATTCAGCAATTTTGAGATTGGGTTATATCAACATTGTAAAAGCCGATTGGCGTAGGTATACAAACTCTTTGAAAACTCCTGGGGTCATTGTACCGCAGGATCCAAACGATGGAACCAAATTCGTTGTAAGCACGGTTAACATAGAAGAGAACAGCAAACGTTTGCCTATTGCCTACGTTTCACCTCCAGGTATCGTGCGGGTTCAGAATATGGCCAGCTTGGGTACAGTTTTAGAAAATGAACAATCATTGTCGTTGAAAGTCTGTGACCTAAAAGCAGGCGATTCACGAGCGGCCTTCAAGACCACTACTTTTGATGCAAGAAACTACAAGCGCATGCAGATGTTTGTCCATGCTGAGGAGAGTTTAAACAATCCGGTAGCCGATGGCGAAGTATCTGCTTTTATCAGATTCGGAACCGACCTTACATCAAATTATTACGAATACGAAATTCCCCTCAAGTTGACTCGTGGCTATATCAATATGAATTCTGCCAATGCAGACAAATCAATCTGGCCCGATGAAAACTTCATTGATATCCCATTTGATTCGCTTTATAACTTAAAAATCGTTCGTCAAAATGCGGCGTGGCCAATGACCGCTCCCTTTATTCGATTCATGGGCAAAGGTAAAATCACGGTAATGGGACTTCCTGATGTCAGCAATTTGCGCGTGATGATGGTGGGACTGAAAAACAATTCAACAAGTCCTAAGTGTTTTGAAGCTTGGTTTAATGAGTTGAGAGTAAAGGAAATTGCCAACAAAGGCGGATGGGCATCCTTGGCAAACATACAAATGCAATTGGCCGATTTTGGTCAACTGAACTTAAGTGGAACCGTTAGGACCATCGGATTTGGCGATGTTGACAAGAAGTTGAACGATCGAAGTCTGAGCACTAATTTAAACTACGACATTGCATCAAACCTAGAACTGGGGAAGTTCTTCCCAAAGAAATCGGGCGTAAGTATTCCAATGTACATTGGCTATTCAGAGAGTTTTGTTAGACCCAAATATTTCCCATTGAACCCTGATTTGGAAATGCAGAGTTATCTTTCAGGTCTTGCTGATGCAGCTACTCGAGACGCAGTAAAAAAAGCCGCCGAAGAATACAACTCACTCTATAGTCTAAACTTCAATAACGTGAGGGTGGCAAGTGCGATGGGCAAAGCCCCTAAACCCTGGTCTCCTTCGAATTTTGTCTTAGGATATAGTTATCAAAACAATTCACGTCGCAATCAGCAAATCGAAGAGTACTTTTTGAAAACAACCCAAGCAACCATTGGATATTCCTATTCAAAAAGCACCAAGTACATTAAGCCATTTAGAAAGATGAAGTCGAAGAAATTGAACCTAATCAAGGATTTCAACTTCAACTTTATTCCATCTAGCTTTAGTACACAGATTCAAGCGAATCGTTTGTACAGCGAAACGCAATCCAGAAACAACAACAAGTTCATACAAGTGAACCCTAGGTTGTTCGACAAGAACTTTACCATTTTAAGAAATTTCAACACCAACATTCCACTCACTGAAAATTTAAAATTGAATTATACTGCCAACGTTTCATCTAGGATTCAAGAACCCTATGGCAGATTGGATAACGAGATCAAGTTGGATTCAGTGAAAAAGGAATTTTTGTCGCTTGGCCGAACGACTAAGTTTTATCAAAACGTTAATGCCAACTACACTGTACCCTTTAGCAAAATGAAGTGGACCCGCTGGATTAGCAGCACCGTTACATATACGGGAAGTTACGAATGGAACCAAGCGCCACCGGCATTTGCAAGTTTGGGCAACCGGATTCAAAATGGCCAAGACATCAACTTCGCGGGCCAGATGAATTTCACTCAATTGTACCAACAAATTCCTTGGTTAAGAGATTTAGAGAAACCAAAGCAACTTAAAACTGCGATTAAAAAGGAAGGCGATGAAGGCCCAGTATTCGAAAATGCACTTCAAAAAGGAGCTCCTACAACCAAAAAAGCCAACCCCGCAAAAGTATTCGTGGGCAATTTGGTGAGTATGTTAAAAAATGCAAGCTTCAGTTATCAGTTGAAAGAAAACACCGAGATGCCCGGATTCGCATACAAACCTGATTATTTTGGCAACAATTTCAACCACATGCAGCCGGGGTTGAAATTCGTGTTGGGTATGCAGGATTCTAAACTTCGTTATAAACTCGCTGATTTAGGTGCTCTTAAAAAGGATCCTCGTCAGTCCAACTTTTATCGAAATAATAAAAACCAGAACTTATCGGGAAATATCACAATTGAACCCATAAAAAACTTCAGGATTCGATTGGATTTTTCGCGAAGCATGACGGTTGGAACACAAGCTGTTTTCAAATACGATGGCTTTGATTGGATGGATCAAGGATTAACGCAAACAGGAAATTTCAACGTAACGGGTTGGTTCTTTAAGACGCATTTTGTGAAAGATGTAACTATAGGAATAGACAACCATACCAACCCCGTGTTTGATCAATTCCTAAACAATCGCTACACAACGGCATCAAAACTGTCCTCGCAAAGGCTGGGCTTCAATGGAATTGATACGGTAACGAAATTCCCTATCGGCTACAGCAAAAACTCTCAAGACGTTTTGGTAGGCGCTTTTAATGCTTCGTATGCTGGTAAAGACCCAGGCTACTCGGATGTTAGCGGTTTCCCATCTATTCCCCTTCCCAACTGGAATGTCAATTACAACGGCTTAACCAAAATCAAATTCCTAGGAAACCTCTTTAGCAACATCAACCTAAAGCATGCATATACCGGTAGATACAGCATTGGCAATTACACCCAAAACCTCAAATACAAATCGGATGAAGTGGCGATGCTTGGCAAAGACCTTACCCCAAAATATCAGATTGCAGATGCTACAATTACAGAAGGATTCTATCCATTGGTTGGGGTAAACTTAACCACCAAAAACAATTGGACTGTTGGGGCAGAATACAAACGCTCAAGAACACTTAAACTATTTGCCGCTAGTTTCAACCTAACAGAAATGCGTAGCAATGAATTCCAATTGAACGCAGGGTATCGAACAACAGGACTCACCTTGCCATTTAAGAAAAATGGTCGTTGGTTGTACATTCCCAATGATTTCAGATTTGACCTAACCGTTTCCGTTACGGATAATGTTACGGTTATTCGTAAAGTGGATTTGAACATCAACAAATACACCGCGGGCATGAAGAACATTAGGATTAGCCCAAGCATCACTTATCAAGTCAATCAAAAAATCAATTTGGCCTTGAAATACAATCGCGTAGTGATGGACCCCAAAGTGGCAAATCAATTTTATACCGCACTTACCGATTTTGGACTAGAAGCGCGTTATACCTTTAACTAACGCCAATCGATGCTGCTGATGAGAACAATACTGAGTTTCGCCCTACTGTTTTTTGGAATCATTGGAAATTCACAGTCTCAGTTGATACAAACGGGCAAATGGCGGACACACCTCAGTTATAAGGATGTTAAAATTTGCGAAGCCACCCAAAGATACGTTTATGCCGCATCAGACCAAGGATTCTTCCGGGTGATGATGAACTATGGCGACATGGAGAAACTAGGTAAGGACGAGGGATTTATTGGCGTAGAAGTAACAGCACTCACCTATAGTAAAAGCCAAGATGCTTTGGTAATTGGGTATAACGATGGGAATATCGATTTACTGATAAACGATAGGCAGGTGATCAATGTCCCTGGATTTTATTCTAAGTTGTTACAAGGCGATAAACGCATCTTACATATTTGTATCGAAGGGGATCAAGCGCTGATTTCTACTTACTTTGGGCTTCTCACAGTGGATCTAATTTCTCATGAAATTAACGACAGCTATAGCAATATCGGGCCAAATGGAACTGCAATTCCGGTGCTTTCATCTGCCGTTGTGGGCGATTCGGTTTTTGTTGGAAGCGATAAAGGCGTTCGGTCTGCCAAGTGGTCTAAATCTGTAAATCTCAACGATTATTTGCAATGGCACTGGTCATTCCAAGGCACTGCCGCCCAAAACCTTTGTCAATTTGATGGCAAACTACTATTCGAAATGGACAGCCTTGTTTTCGTTTTAGACAAAGGAAAAACCACAGCCTACCTAAACGACAAACGATATGTAGCACGCATTTGGAACAACGAACGAGGCACGCACATCGCAAGACAAAGTGAAATACGAACTATTTCAAATGGTATCAGTACAACAGAATCGGTAAATCTCATCTCGGGAGCAACCCAATTCAAAGACGGTATTTTCTGGTTCAGTACCGGAATCGGCCCGGGAATCATCAAGAAGGATCCCAATGGCGAAATTTCCTACATGCCCGACGGTCCGGCCTACCCCACCATTTTTAGAATGACCCAAAACGCATCGCAAATATTGGGGACCGGAGGCGGTGTAAGTAGCACATTTGGAAATACATTTAACAACGCCGGGTTTTACATTTATATATTAAGTTATGCAATGATACAATATCAAATCCATAAATAAATCCATCT
>CAJBVU010000003.1 GCA_903959115.1 uncultured Bacteroidota bacterium | reverse complement strand
TCCTTTAGATGTCGTTTCACCTCCCCCAAATTTCCTTTCAACAAATATTTTATCTGGGCAATGCTTTCGTTGTAAGATGATTCGGTTTGATGCCCTTCGCATGGACCCATGCAATTTCCAAGCTGGTATTCCATGCAAATTTTGTGTTTGCCCGCGGCTACGCTCGCGGGCGTCATCCCAAAATTACAATTCCGGGTGGGATATAATTTTTTCACCAAATCCAATACCGTGTGCATCACCTTGACATTGGCATACGGCCCGTAATAATCAGACCCATCACGAATCGGATTCCTCGTGGGAAATACCCTCGGAAAACGTTCCGCTGTAATACGAATATAAGGATACGTCTTATCGTCCTTTAATGAAATATTATACCTGGGCTGAAATTCCTTAATCAAACTGTTCTCCAACAGCAATGCATCCATCTCGGTATCTACTACTGTGTATTCAAAATACTGAATCTTACTGACCAAAATAGCCGTTTTTCGATTCTCGTGCTGTTGTTTGGTGAAATAACTGGTGACGCGCTTTTTGAGGTTTTTGGCCTTCCCAACATAGATAATAACATCCTGCGCATCAAAATACTTGTAGACCCCCGGCGAGTCAGGCAACGACTTAATCAATTTACTCAAATGCGCGGGGACCATAACACAAAATTACGCGCAAACCCCTATCAATGGGTACCAATTTCTATATGACGTGCACTAACAGATTCCCCAAAGAACAATGAGGCCTGAAGATCAAATGTACTTGCATCGTCGGTAGTAACAAACTCACGCTTTCCACCTCGAATTAACCCCGATTCAATCTCCGAATGACGCACCAAATAATCTTGTAATTTTTCTGCCACGATACCTCCCTGTGTCACTAACCGAATCGAAGAAGGGACAAATTTCTTAATCGTTTCCATAAGCAATGGATAATGTGTACAAGCCAATAAAAGCGTATCGATTTTGGGATTGCGAGTCAAGATTCGATCCACATGTTGCTTAACAAAATAGTCCGCGCCTTCCCCTACCATTTGATTGTGCTCCACCAAATAAACCCACATCGGACAAGCTTCTTGCTCAACTATAACCGAAGGATAAAACTTAGCAATTTCCTTTGGATAAGATTCAGAGGCCACAGTCCCTGCGGTACCCAAAATACCCACCACTCCCGCTTCAGAATACTCCCCAATGGATTCCGTGGTAGGACGAATCACACCTAAAACACGCTTGTGATCGTTACGCTTTGGTAAATCAACCTGCTGAATCTGACGTAACGCTTTTGCAGAAGCCGTATTACAAGCCAAAATGACCAAATCACAACCTTCATCAAACAGCCAATTCACACATTCCAAGGTGTAATGATATACCGTATCAAAAGAGCGATTTCCGTAGGGCGCACGGGCATTATCGCCCAAATACAGATAATCGTATTCCGGCAAAACATCAACGATGCTCCTCATCACAGTGAGACCACCGTAACCCGAATCAAATATGCCTATTTTGCCCTTTTTCATAAAACAAAGGACTGCTGAATCATCAACAGTCCTTCAAATGTATTGCAATAAAATGAATTACTTCTTCAACAAGGCTGCAATTACAGCACCTGTGATATCATCGGCGGGATTCGCACTCCACAGAACAATGCTCTGAGAATTATCGATCACGTGTGCATAGCCCTTTGCCTTTGCCACATCGCCTGAAGTTTTCTTTACCAATTCCAAAATCGGGTTATACAAACGAACCTGCTCTTGTTGAATCTCAGACTTATAAGCCTCTTGGGTTTCTTGAGCCTCTTGCTGCAAACGCTGAAAACTCTTTTGAATCAATTCCAATTGTGCAGGAGACGCTTTCAAGGCTTGCTTGGTTTGGTATTCCTTCTCTTTGTTTTGCATTTCTGATTCCAAATCCTGCAAACGCTGCATATAGCCTTGCTCAATGGCAGCCAATTTGGCCATTACTGAATCTTTCATTGGCAAAGTATCCACAACCTTCATGGTATTGATGGTAGCAATTTTCTGCGCTTGTGCGATGGAACCCATTGCCACAAATACGGTCATGGCAATCAATAGAATGGTTTTTTTCATGTATATCAAATTTAGTTTTTATTAATCGTTATCGTCCTGATTTCCTGTTGGCGATGTCCCATTGGGAACATTCCCTTTGGGTGCAGGTATATTGGGTTTAACACCACCTGGGCGTGTTTGGGTATTTGGATTTGCCGGTGTGGCCGTGGCACCTGGTAAATCCTCTGTTGGAATTCCTAACGCTTCCATCACTTCCAATGTTTTATCATACTTCTGATCCGCATAAAGCATCAACGCCCCACCCGATTTGTCAAAAATATAGGCATAACCCTCTTTTTTGGCTACGTTCTGTATGGCATCGTAAACTTTGTCTTGTAACGGCTTCACCAACCTAGCACGCTCCTGATATAGTTCTCCCGTTGGGCCAAATTTTGTTTCTCTAAATTTAATTAACTCAGACTCTTTCTGTTCGATGGCTTCTTTTTTCTGACGGCGTTTCTCATTGGTCAACAAAATTTCTTCCGCTGTAAAATCGCGATACATCTGCTCCAACGACGATTGCATCAACTGAGCCTCTCCCTGATATTTGGCAGCCAAATCATCCAAATCCTTCTGCGCCGCTCTGTATTCTGGCAACTTCGCCAAAATCACGTCTGAATCCACGAATCCAATTACCTGACTCTTTTGAGCGTTGCTTACACCCAAAATCATCATCACGCAAATTAAAAGGAACTGTTTTTTCATTTTCATTGATTTGTCAAACCGCATGCCAAAACTCATTACTGCACGAAAATATAGATTTTTCCTCGATTTATGGATGCTCTAACAAAATTGAAGGTGTTACAATAATGTTACTTTTATGTAACGCACGATCCGTAAACTGAATTGTAAATCTCACTGTATCGCCCCGATACTGAAAAGGCCTCGCTGGAATGTTCAAAACCAAATTGCCATGAACCGCTTTGCTGCGGCCAGTAGGTGTGATATTTCTGATTCTCTCGTGTAAAACGAGCGTATCGCTAGGACCTAGCAAGGGATTCATCGGATTCACCCACTTGGCCCCAATTTTATGCTGGTAATAGACCTTCAAATTGTAAAATTCCTTCTGTTGGTAGCCAAACGGAAATAGCGTATCTGCATCCTCTAGTCCCAAATCCCCATCGCTGTCTTCATAACCCAAATCGATTTCGATAAAACTATCATATCCATATCCACTGTTAAACTTATAAATGCCATCAAATGTCAGTTTGGGAACGGCCGAGACATTATCTTTGTTGGGATTACAAGAAATTATTGTCCCTGCCAACACCAGCATGACGGAAACCATTGAAAATATTGAAAACTTATTCCACATCCCTACGTCCAAATTTAATGATTGGGCACAGTTAATTTTTCAATTTCAACAAAAAAACAATCCGCTTTTCGCCGAATGGCATCGACTTTACCCACCAACATCAAACGAGTTTACTTTTTTGCCAATCGCTTTTTTCAAAAGTCATACAATCCTAAGCAATAACAAACCGGCCGAAATAATTTTTAGTAGCTCAGGAACAACGGGGAGTGTGCCTTCACTTCACCCAGTGGCTAACCTTGGTATTTACGAAGAAAGCTTTACGAAAGGGTTTGAAAAATTCTACGGGCCGATAGAAAACTACTGCGTTATTGGCTTGCTGCCAAGTTACCTCGAAAGAACTGGATCTTCGCTAGTTTATATGGTAGATCATTTCATCAAGAAAGGAAAATTGAACAGTGGATTCTATTTAAATGAATACGAAACGGTTGTCAAAATCATTCAAGACAACGAATATAAAAATGTGCCTACCCTTCTTTTGGGTGTCACCTTTGCGATGCTAGAGATGATTCAATCCATTCCTAAGCAACAATGGAACCACACAATTGTGATGGAAACTGGAGGCATGAAAGGCCGAGGGCCGGAAATCACGAGAGAGGAACTACAAAACCAACTAACAACACATTTGGGCGTTCAACATGTCCATTCAGAATACGGGATGACGGAACTATTGAGTCAGGCCTACTCCCAAAAAAATGGGAGGTTTCATTGCCCGCCCTGGATGAAAATTTGCATTCAAGATCCCGGCGACCCGAAACAGTGGTTTGGCCATGAGAAAACCGGCAGAATCTGTATTATTGACTTGGCCAACGTTTATAGTTGCTCATTTATCGCAACCGACGATTTGGGTAAAACACACGAAGATGGAAGTTTCGAAGTACTGGGCCGAATCGATTTTAGCGACCTCCGGGGTTGCAATCAGTTGGTAATAAACTAACTAAACACAGATCAATCCTCGTCCTCGTCGGGAATTTCAAGCACCTGTTCTGTAAGTTCTTCCTTGGCGTTCAAAGAATTCTCAAGACTCAAAATCATCGCAGGCAACAAGAACAAATTCGCCGCCATACCCGTAAGCAAGGTTAAACCGGTTAACCAACCCAACGCTTGGGTTCCTTGGAAATTAGAGAATGTAAAAATCAAGAATCCGGCACAAATGGCTACCATGCTATAAATCATACTCAACCCTACCTCTACAATGGTTCCATTGAGCGCTTCTCTCACCGATTTATTATGCTTAACAAGCTCTCGCCTAAAGGTAATGATGAAGTGGATGGTTGCATCTACTGTTATCCCAAAAGCGATACTAAATACTAAGATAGTTGATGGCTTCAGGGGCACACCAAAATAGCCCATCGTACCTGCTGTAACAAGCAATGGAATGATGTTAGGAATCACCGCTATCACAATCATTCGGATAGATGGAAACAAGAATCCCATCGTGATTGTGATGATAATCAACGACCAAAATGTGGCTCTACCTAAACTACCGAATAGGTAGGAATTGCCTTTCATAAACACCGCAGAAGTGCCAGTTACTTTTACTGCGTATTCATCCTTGGGGAAAATCCTATCAATGATCACCGCAACTTCCTTATTAATACTATCTAAAGAGGTAGAACCAACATCTTTGATTTGATAACTAATACGCAAACCGGTTCTGCTGCTATCTATCAAACCCGACATCATTTGATTTTTTTCGTTAGACTTGGACATTGGCATTCGAGCCATGATATCGGCCAAATCCAGTGCATTGGGCATACGATAAAAAGCAGGATCGCCCTCATTCACCGTTTGATTGGCGTAGCAGACCACTTCCACAACCGACATCGGTTTTGAGAATTCTGGGTATTTTTTCAGGGCACGCTGCAAACGATTTACTTTGTCTAGGGTTTCAAAAGTACCTATGTCGCCATCATCATGAGTACGAACAACGATTTCATAAGGCATTACACCTTTGTAATGCTCCTGGAAGTACAATAAATCCTGATACAATTTTGAGCTTCGTGGAACATCATCCACCATATATGCCAAAGGATGTAAACGAAAAACAAACGTGGTGCTCAGTACTGTTAATGCGATAAACCAGAAATAAATTCTTCGCTTATGATTAAATACCATAAACTTCACCCATCCCAAAAACTGATTGATATTTTTATTGTCGAGGTGAGCAATTTGCTTGTCAGATGGAACTGGCAAGAAGCTATAAAGGGCAGGAATACCAATAATATTAATAAAGAATACCAAGTTGATGGTAATGAAAGAAACCACACCATAATGCTCTAGCATCTGTGTCTTGGTGAAATAGAATGTACCAAATCCAACCGCTGTTGTAAAATTGATCAGGAATGTAGCTACTCCAACGCGTGATATAATCCTGGCCAATGCTTTGGCTTTGTTTCCATGTTTACGATATTCTTCGTGGTATTTATTGATGAGATAAATGGCATTTTGAACCCCAATCACGACCAGCAATGGCGGAAGCGTTCCCGTGAGCAAGGTTAGTTTATAACCCAACATTCCGCACACGCCAAACATCACCAAAACCCCTATTCCAATAAAGACAATGGCAATGGCTAAGGTGCTAAGGCTTCGGAAAAACACCAAAATCAAACTGGCCGTCACCAAAAAAGCAATCACCGTAAAGAGAACCATTTCACTTTTTACAGTGGTCGCCATTTCAGTCCTAACATACGGCAAACCACCGATATGCATTTCAGCACCAGAAAGGTCTTCATATTCCTTTGCTGTTTTTTCGATGCTACGAATCAGTCCCACCCTCTTTTCTGATTCCTGGGTCTTACTGTCGAGCACCAATAACACCAACGCAGAATTGGTATTCTTGTTATACAACATCCCTTGATAGAATCGCATATCCAAGAATTTATCTCGGATGCTATCTACTTCGGCTTGGGTAGTTGGTGCATGGGTAAATGCAGGTTTGATTTCAAATTTACCTGCCGTATCCGTACGCAAATCAAATAAGCGAGTTGGGCTGATGACTTGGTTAACACCAGGGATATTCGACATGTCTTCACACATCTTATAATAGGCCCTGAAGTTCTTAAGTTCAAAGAGTTTATCACTATTAAATCCTACAACAACTTTGTTATTGTCTAAGCCAAACGTTTTTTGAAATTTCTGATACGCCAAGAAATCCGCATCGTTACTTGGCACCAATTTTTGCATGGCATACTCCAACTTAACTTTTGTTGCATAGTAACCCATCACTCCGGTGAAAGCTATGATCAATATCAAGAAAAGTGCGCGCTGCTTAAGAATAAAGCTTGCTATTTTATCCCACATAGATGCTGCAAAGGTACTGATAAAAAAATAAAGGTCGCCCGAGGGCGACCTTTAACAGATAAATATTAGAAGTAAAAGATTACTCTGCAATCACATCTAAAGTGATGGTTGCATTGATATCTTTAAACAAGTTGATGTTGGCTTCGTAAGTTCCGATGCTTTTAATATCATCAAAAACAATTTTACGGCGGTCTACATCAAACCCTTTTTCTTTCAATACATTAGCAACTTGTAAGCTGGTAACTGAACCGAAGATTTTTCCACTAGCACCCGCTTTTGCAGCAAGATTAATTGTAGATCCATTCAATTTTTCAGCCAACGCTTCTGCATCTTTACGCAATTTGTCCATTTTGAACGCGCGCTGACGCATATCTTCGGCTAACATTTTCAATGCGCCTTCGTTTGCCAATTTTGCTTTTCCTGTAGGAATCAAAAAGTTCCTAGCGTAACCGTCTTTTACAACTACCACGTCATCTTTGTGACCTAGGTTTTTTACGTCTTGGGTGAGAATGATTTTCATGTGTCTTCCTCCTTCTTATTTTAAACCATCAGCAACGAAAGGAAGCAACGACAGGTGACGTGCTCTTTTAATTGCTACAGAAATTTTACGTTGATACTTCAAAGAGGTACCAGTGATACGACGTGGCAAAATCTTGCCTTGCTCGTTGATGAACTTCAATAAAAACTCACCGTCCTTGTAGTCGATGTATTTAATACCGTGTTTTTTGAAACGGCAATACTTCTTCTTTTGCAGAACCTGCGGGGTTTGGTTGAAGATAAAATTAGAATCTTTGCTCATAGTTCGTCCTCCTCAATTTCGATTTTCTTTTTAACAACAACTTTCGTTCCTTGTGGAGTTACCGTACGAAGCTCACCATTGCGTTTGCGTTGATTGAAATCAACACCCCAACGGTCTAACTTCACAGTGAGGTAACGCAAGATGCGCTCGTCGCGGCGAAAAACTAGTTCAAAAGACTTGATGAATTCAGGGTTTGCCTTGAATTCGAACAAGTGATAAAATCCCGTGCCTTTTTTCTGGATAGGGTAGGCTAGTTTGGTTAGTCCCCAATTTTCTTCGTGGACTAACTCCCCTCCATTGCCGGTGATCAACTCTCTGTAGCCTGTAACAGCATCTTTCATCTGTTGTTCAGAGAGCACGGGTGTCAAAATGATCAC
>CAJBVU010000002.1 GCA_903959115.1 uncultured Bacteroidota bacterium | reverse complement strand
GTTCGCGTAGAGTGCAATTACCACATCATCACAGGTGAAACTTCAGCGGCAAAAACAATCTTCATGGCCGTACGTAGAGCAGGCCTTGAAATCGCCGATTTGATCGTAGAACCCGTAGCATCCGCTGCTGCTGTATTGAGCGAGCCTGAAATGGAAGCTGGCGTTGCTTTGATCGACATTGGAGGTGGCACAACCGACATTTGTATTTTCGACGATGGAGCAATCCGTCATACCGCCATCATCCCTATCGGTGGTGATCGCATAACCAAAGATTTGCAAGAAGCCTTCGGTATTCTTAAGGACCAAGCCGAATTTGTGAAAGTAAATTACGGCAGCTGCTTTCCAACCGAAGCGATGAAAAATGAAGTCGTTGTAGTCCCAGGACTTCCCGGTAGAGCACCCAAAGAAATTTCTTTGTATGCCATTTCCCAGGTGATTCGTGCCCGTGTAGAAGACATCATTCAGAAAGTGGATTTCGAAATCGTGGTATCTGGAATTCGTCACAAATTGGCAGGTGGTATCGTATTAACTGGCGGTGGATCATCGATGAAAGACATCACACAGTTATTTAACTATTTCATTGGACTAGAAGTACACATTGGTTCGCCTGGACATCGTTTAGGCAAGGCCATGATCGATGAAGTTCGTAACCCGATGTATGCCACCAGTATAGGTTTGGTGTTGAAAGGATTTGAATTGGCAGCAAAGAGCGAAGCCATCCAATTGAATAACGAATTTATTGTAAAGCAAGAAGTACCTGTTTCTAGCAATGATGGTTTTCTTGATGATGTTGTAGCAGAAGTACCACAAACAGGTCAATTGGATTTCGGAAACACACCAGAAGCCCACGGGAAAAATGGTCTTGGAATTTTCGGCGGTGGCTGGTTCAATAGCAACAAAGGCATCATCAAAGACATCAAGAATTGGATGCAAGATGGCGAGGACTTCCAAGAATAATCAAGACATAGATATTTAATTGTATGATTATGACAGGATTTGAACCCGCAGTAAATAAAGTACGAGGCAACCTCATCAAGGTCATTGGTGTGGGCGGTGGTGGCAGCAATGCCGTTAACCACATGTTCCGCCATGGTATTGAAGGCGTTGACTTTTATATATGCAATACCGATTTACAATCTCTCCATAGTAGCCCCATCCCAAACCGTTTACAATTGGGTGCCGAGCTAACTGAAGGATTGGGAGCCGGATCGATGCCCAACATGGGAGAAAAGGCCGCCATGGAAAATATGTCACAGATTCGCCAAATCATGGAGGATAACACCAAAATGGTTTTTATCACCGCAGGAATGGGTGGTGGAACTGGAACTGGTGCCGCCCCTGTGATTGCGAAAATTGCCAAAGAATTAAATATCCTCACCGTAGGAATCGTGACCCTACCCTTTGAAGACGAAGGTCCACAAAGAATTGATCAAGCCCGCGAAGGTTTAGAGAAATTACGTCCGCACGTGGATGCTTTGCTCACCATCTGCAATGATCGCATTGTGGATATGTATGGCGACCTAACGATTACACAAGCCTTCTCAAAAGCAGATGACATTCTGTGCACTGCAGCACGTGGAATCGCGGAAATTATTACCAAACCCGGTCAGATCAACGTAGATTTCATGGATGTGCAAACCGCCATGAGAGATAGCGGTAGAGCCATCATGGGAACAGGGATTGCAACCGGCGAGAATCGTGCTGAAAATGCGGTTCGTATGGCTTTGGATAGTCCACTGCTCGACAATACAAGAATTCAAGGTGCTCAGCATTTGTTGGTAAATTTCACTTACGGACATAAAGAACCGGTGATGAGTGAGATCTCCAAAGTGAAAAAATATCTACAAGAAGAGGCAGGCAATACCGCTCACCTGAAAATGGGTATTACCAAAGATGATAGCCTAGGAGACGATATTGCAATTACTGTAATCGCAACAGGATTTGAATCCCGCGACAATGTCAATGCGAATTTGTTTAGCCAACAACAAGAGATAGTGAATGCTGCTCCGGCGGCACCTGCTGCAGTAGTTCAAAATCCATATGGTTTTAACGGTGGGAATCCGAATTTATCGGAGCGACCTGCATTCAATACCGGTGGATTTCAGAGTGGAAACCCCAATCTTTCAAACCCCGTTGGCTCAGGATTGGCAGGCAATAATGGAATGCCGAACAACAACGGATGGAATCAACCGCCATCAAGCAATCCAGCGCAGAACACAGGTAACAACCAAGCGAATCTCTTTAGCATCCCACAAAACCCTAGCGTAATCAACCACGTTCCTAGCAGTTTTGGGAATAACGATAACGATGAGGACCCAATGAATCCAATTGATGTCACTCCGAAACCCTTCACCGCCGAAGATCCCTTTGAAGATCCATCAGCGCAAGTTTTTCGCGATACACACCTGGAAAATGGACGAAGCCATAGAGAAACTTTATTAGACAGCGATATTGATGTCCCAGCCTACATGCGTCGGGGAATTAATCTCGAAGCAGCACCTCACAGCCAATCTCAACTGGTGAGTAAAATCACCATTGGCGAGGAAGACCCAATGAATGCGCGCGATTTAACGGTAAAACCGAATCGCCACTTGCACGATAACGTGGATTGATAGCCAAAATAATCCAACAGCAAATGAGCCATGCCTTACGGTGTGGCTTTTTTGTTTTGAATTAAATGAGGTTCAGAACAATACTGTACTGTAAATTCTGCGTTAGCACTTTGAGATCAAGAACCGAATAATTCTGGCCCTAAATCTCAATCTCGACAATTCTGCTACGTAAGTTTATTTTCGGTAAAGACTTAAGTATCGCTGCGCAATCGATACCGAACTATAATTAGCCAACGCAGAATTTCTACTCGCCTCTTGCATTTTTATTCTCTTGGACGGCTCCAAACTCATGTAAGATGTGATGCCTTGGATAAGTGTTTTCACATTCAACTTATCGGCTAACCATCCAGATTGATCAACGCCGCTTGGCGAAATCATTTCAGGTATACCACCCACCGCAAATGCTGCCACGGGCACACCGCAACTCAAACTCTCCATGATCGTAGTGGGCAAGTTCTCTTCATGCGATGTGGTCACATAAACATCGGCCTGCCAATAAGCATCGCGCATTTGCTTTGCATCAGAAATAAATCCAAGTTCCTTTACCGCGCACTTCAACCCCAAATCCCCATTGGGAAGTCGATTTTCACCTACTACCAGGGCCTCAATATTGTCAAATCCCAACTCCACCAAACCATTACAGACCGACCTAAACTCGGCGAATCCCTTGGCAGGATTACCCAAATTTGCCGCCGCAAACATGAGAACAAAAGAAGTATTCATTGGACTCTTCACAAATTTCAAATCACGCGGCTTGAAATAATCCGTATTTATAGGATTGGGAACAACCTTAATTTCAGGCATTGCAACAGCACCTCCAATACCGATCAATTCCTTCACAATGCCACTTTTATCGGCCTGATTTTTTAACCAAGCGCTGGGCGTTACAAATTGAAGTCGACCACATGCATTTGAAAAAATTCGTTTTTTCGCTTTGAAAACGTGACTAGATAAATCCCACTGACCCGGCTGTTTTAAATACTGACAATTACCGCATTCACGGGTAAAATTATCACAGCCTCGAGGATGATAGCAACCACCTGTAAAAGGCCACATATCATGACAGGTCCAGACGATTTTTTTGCCTAGCCCGAAGAGAGCATCTAACCCTTTCATACTCACAAACCCTTTATTCACCCAATGAAGATGGATAATATCGGCATCTTGTACCGCCTTCCAATTGGCAACGTTTACACCCGTCATGCCATGACTAAAGGCAAATCGAATGGACTTGTTTGCCTCGAATCTCAGGAAATCAAATTTCTCTAGGGCATGCAATCCAAAGGCCCATTTTTTCTTTAACCAAGTATTGGCCCACAAATGAAAGTCTCCCTCCCCACCATCAAAAACCCAGTGCTCGCTAGAAACTCCCTCGAGTCCATTCAGTGCATCACTGAGTCGCTGTGCAGCAACAAATGCCCCACCTGAGGAAGACGCATTAAGATGCAATATTCGCAGTGGTTGGACTGTCATATCGAGGTAGGTCAAAGAAAAATACTATTCCCTTATCCTTTGCTTGGCTTAGCAACTGGATCTGGATCGCTCACGCGCAAGGTCTTACTAAGGATTAACGATAAAAAGAAGGCAACCACCATTAAACCGCCGCCCACCAAATAGGGCAAACTAGAAAATTGGTGATACAATACCATGGCTATAAATGGCCCGAATGCGCGAGCCAAAGAACTTGTGCTTTGCAACAGACCCAACATCCGACCTTGCGATTCGGGCGGCGTATTTCTACTAACCAAGGAATTGATCGCAGGCATCATCAACCCGTTACCCAATGAGAGCAATACAATGGAAATAGCTTGAACCACATAAAAAGCGGTTCCAGCTTCGGGCAATGGAATAATCATTAGTCCCATGGCGATGGCAGGACAACCCCATAAAAGCATCCTGCGAACACCTACACGTTTGGTAAAAACTCCTATGAGCCCACCTTGAACGATGGCACCACAGATTCCGATAAAGCCAAAAATATTTCCGATCCCCGCCGGTGTCAATAAATACTTTTCCTTCCATAAAACACTAGAACTTCCATACATCATACTGAAGGCCGCTATATAAATGAAATTAATTAGGAATAACTCCCCAATCACATCCAACCGCCAAACAGTAACCAATCCCTTGAATGTATCGGAAACCTTGCGTTTGTGCACAGATTTCGACTCCAAACTTTCAGGCAGCATAAACCAAGCCAATACAAAGTTTAATGCGCACAAGGCTGCAGTAAAGAAACCCACCCAACGCAAACCATGTTCACCGCCAGCATGATAAAGCCAACCACCGATAGGCGGACCAAAAACAAAGCCCAAACCAAAGGCTGCGCCAATAATTCCCATTCGCTTGGCACGATCATCAGGCGGCGTAATGTCGGCAATGTAAGCCTGTGCCGCCGCAATGTTCGCACTTCCAAAACCCGAAACAACCCTCGCCAACAAAAGAAACACGAAGCTAGAGCTGAGTCCGAACAATATATAACCAACAATATTGAAGAGGATACTCACTAGTAGTATCGGCCGACGGCCAATACGATCCGACAGTGAACCAAAAATGGGTGCGAATAAAAACTGAATGATAGAAAATGATCCTACCACAACACCCACTGCAACATCCGGATTGAATGGCAACGTTGAACCAGATGCCAAACTCTTTGCCAAATTAGGCAAAATGGGAATCACCACTCCAAAGCCCAGAAGGTCAATGAAAATGGTTAAAAATAGAATTAATATTCGTTTATCCTTCATGTGTAAATTTCAATTTAGGGGCAATCCAAGAATTAGCCAACGGCAAAGCCAGACCACTCTTTTTCAAATCACCCAAGTTACTCGCAAGCATATTGATCGTTGGCGTATTTCCAACAATCTCACCACAGTCCAACCCCGCCTGAATTTCTGCTTTATCTAAAATGCAAATATCATCGCCCTTGAGGATCCAAAGCAAGGTCCGTTGAAAGAAATCCAAATCAAATTTTTCCTTTTGCGATTGCAACAAATGAAAGACCTTATCGATACTGCAACCGCTAGGCGCCTCTTTAGACTCATCAACCGCAACCACCAAAACACATCGACTCAGCAAGCAAAAGTCCGCTGTTAAATCCTTGCCATGGGCTTGCCAACCCGACACAAATCCTGATAATTCTTGGCAAATGGAAGAGGCTTCATCTGCGGTTAAAATCCGATGAGCACCGAACAGCCAAACCCGTGATGAATCAGGAAGTGCTAATGACTCAAGGGTATTTCGCTCAACAGTCAATATCAAGATTTTAGAGACCCATTTACTATTTCCGCGATATCCAACACCTGTACTTGCTCTTCTTTTTCGAAATGTTTGGTCCCATCGCGCATCATCGTATTACAGAAAGGACAGTTCACCGCAATAATTTCAGCGCCAGTTTCCAGGGCTTCCTCTGTGCGATTCACATTCACCTCTTGATTCCCCTTTTCGGCTTCTTTGAACATTTGTGCGCCACCCGCTCCACAACAAAAACCATTGGTTTTGCAACGTTTCATCTCTACCAAATCAACATCAAGTCGATCCATCACCATTCGCGGTGCCTCGTAAATCCCGTTGGCCCGACCCAAATAACAACTGTCATGGTAAGTGATTTTTTTGCCCTGGTAAGCTCCACCCTCAATCGCGATTCTCCCATCAGTCAGCAATTCATTAATCAATTGCGTGTGATGTATCACTTCATAATTCCCACCCAAATTTGGGTATTCATTTTTCAAAGTATTAAAACAGTGAGGACATGCGGTTACGATGCGCTTCACCCCGTATCCATTGAGGACTTCTATATTTTGCATCGCTTGCATTTGGAACAAAAACTCATTTCCGGCGCGCTTTGCTGGATCGCCAGTGCAACCTTCTTCGGCACCCAAAATAGCAAACTTCACACCGGCTTGGGTTAAAATATTTGCGAAGGCCCGACTCACTCGCTGGGCTCTTTCATCGTAACTCCCAGCGCACCCCACCCAGAATAAAATCTCAGGGGTTTCACCGGCGGAAACATACTCTTGGATCGTTTTTACCGACATCGACATAATGATGCAATTTCGGCCATTGAAAGGAAATGGCCAACGCAAGTATTCCACATCAAAAAAGAATGTATTGATTTGAAAAATGCACTATGTCTTGAAGCAGATTAAACAAAAAAGGAGGGCGGCCTGCGGCCG
>CAJBVU010000001.1 GCA_903959115.1 uncultured Bacteroidota bacterium | reverse complement strand
GCACTTACTGAGGCCGCCATTGCAAACTTACCACACTTTAACTTGGTGTATTTACGAATGCTAAATGCACGTGGGTTTACTTTTACTTTGAAACCACGAATCGCTTGAGAAGGTTTTGGGCAATGTTCATCTGTAACAGTTACTGAGAACGAGTATGCAATATCAGAAGCCATACCTACGGATGGAGTCCATTCGAAATTGGCAAAAGCTTTTCTCTTTTCTGGCCAATCTACTCTATTGGCTAATTTAAACGTAGCACCTGGGATACCTTTATTCCACTTCAAATTGGTTGTATCCGGAACTTTCTGATAAGGTGTAAACGTTTCATCATCGGATTCTACTTTGAATTTAAGCGTTTCCCCTTCACAGACTTTCCAATTATAAGGACCTAGTAACGTTGGGGCTTTGTTATATCCACAGTCATCCTTAACAATTAATTGCATATCACGCCGCGTTTTACCAATCATAAGGTAATTGGAAGTAGCACTATCTTTTCGCCATTCTGTAATCGTAATTACGGCAATCGCCACCTCGTCACATTTTGTGGGTGTTAAAATGATATCACCCGAACTCGTATCGAAGTACAAACCCCTCGGAGGGTTGGTTTTGGGATTGGGGGTACAAGTGATTGAAGTTGGTGGAATACAATATGGCGTCATAAAATAACGCGGTGTAAAAGGAGAAGAATATGAAACTGAAGTATTAGGCAAACCGCTGATACCGTTGGTTAGACCATATGAAAATGAATCATAATCTACAGTGTCAATCGCACCATTATTGAAGTAGTATGCCTGATTACAGCAAAGGAAACCAATAGGTGCATTACTCAGCGTTGGTGAACTATTACATTTATTGGTTGTCTTTTTGATGTTACAGATGTTAATCATACAAGTTGTATAAAAGTCATTGTTCGAAGGACCCGTGGTAATCGCACCATTCCTACAACACTGACCGATGTAAAACGTCACTTCACAACATGTACTTTTATTCACATAACCACTCAACGGACTCTTTGTGAAATCCACAGTAATTTCATAAGTATGCTCTTCAATTCCCTCACCTGTACCTGAAGTATTCTGAGGAGAACAAGGAGAACTTGCGGTTGAACATCTGGGCGTAACATCTTTGATTCCCGTTCTAGAAATCGACATTGCGCTACTTCCGCAACCATTTCCACCATTGGTTCCTGCAAAAACACCAAATGAAGGACCATTGAAAGAAATACCTCGACAGTCTCTGTAAATTTTTGCCGTGATTTTGTACTTCCCATTACCCAAACATTGGTAAGACATGTCTCCACCCATCATGTGAGATGCTTTGGAAATGTTTAATAACGAAAGAGTTAGGACGAAAAATAATAAAGGTAAAAGTTTTTTCATATTAAACGAGATATAGGTTTGTGTGCTATTGACAATTGTTTTAATAAATACGTTGCACCAAAAATAGGTTTTTTTCAAAACAATGACAAATATCATTCGTCGGATCACACAATTATAAGCCCATTTTGAATTGCATTTTTATATCGATAAGTTTGCATGCATGAATTCGAAATACAATAACCCAGCTTCTTCACTGTTTGTTAAGAATAGAAAAAAACTATCCGATGCAATGGTTTCGGGGTCTATAGCTGTATTTCATAGCAATGATGAATTGCCAAGAAATGGGGATGCGTATTTCACATTTCGACAACAATCGGACATCTATTATTTGAGCGGTATTGACCAAGAAGATACCATCTTAGTTTTATTCCCAGACTCTCCCAATCCTTTATACAAAGAAATGATTTTTGTGAAAGAAACGAGCGACCAAATTGCCGTTTGGGACGGAGCTAGATTAAACCCGAATCAAGTCTATGAAGTCTCTGGGATTAAGCAAGTATTTTGGTTTCACGAGTTTTGGAAAACGATCCATGCCGCCTTTTTGTTGGCCGAAACTATATACTTTAACTTAAACGAAAATGATCGTTTTACCGATCGCGTTTCATATTCTAACTTACGATTTGCCAAAGAAATAAAAGACAAGTATCCTGCCCATAATTTCAAACGATCCTCTCCCATTCTTGCCAACTTAAGAATGAGGAAAGAAGTGGAAGAAATTGATCAACTTAAGGAAGCAATCAACATTACCCAAAAAGGATTTGAGCGCCTTTTAGGTTTTGTTAAACCGGGTGTTTTTGAATATGAAATTGAGGCCGAGTTGATTCATGAATTTATCAGAAATAGAAGTCGGGGATTCGCCTTTGATCCCATCATTGCAAGCGGTTCTAGTGCTTGTGTGTTGCATTACATAGAAAACAATAAACAGTGTAAAGATGGCGATCTCCTCTTGTTGGATTTTGGTGCAGAATATGGCAATTACAATGGGGACTTATCTCGATGCATACCCGTTAATGGGAGATTCTCTCCCCGCCAAAAAGAAGTATACAATGCGGTACTGTTGGTACAGCGCGAGGCCAAGAAATTGCTTCGTCCGGGTGTGAGTTTACCCGTGTATCACGAAGAAGTTTGCAAAATCATGTCGGATCAGCTCATTCAATTGGGCTTATTGACTTCCGCCGAGGTGAAAGCAAATCCTAAAGCCCACTTAAAATACTACATGCATGGCACAAGTCATCATTTGGGACTGGATGTTCACGACGTAATGCACCGCTGGGAGTCATTGGACATCAATAACGTTGTTACGGTTGAGCCAGGTATTTACATTCCTGAAGAAGGATTGGGAATTAGAATTGAGAATGATGTTTTGATAACTGCGAATGGAGTCATCGACTTTATGGAGAATTTCCCCATCGAAGTGGATGAAATTGAAGAACGAATGAATCGCCCGTAGGGGTCATTTCGACTACAACTTCTAACGAGTTAAGTTCACTTCCAACCGTGAGATCCCTTCAGTGGGACAAATTTGCAGTCTTGAAGTACTTCTGATTTGGTTTGTGTTTCTGAAATTTTAGTAATTCGCATCATTTTCAAATCTTCGGTGTTATCGCCAACTGGAATTACCAATCTACCGCCAATAGCGAGCTGTTTTACATAAGTTTCGGGAACGGCTGGTGCTCCGGCAGTAACAACAATAGCATCGAAGGGAGCAAATGAAGGTAGTCCCAATGTACCATCGCCATGAAACAATTGAATCTCGGCACCCAAGGCTTTGAATATCCCACTGGCTTTTTGCAATAACGGTAGAATATATTCAACACTGTAAACTTGTACGCCCATTGCCAATAAGATTGCGGCTTGATAACCACTACCGGTACCTATTTCCAAAACTTTATCGCCAGATTTTATGGCTAGCAATTCGGTTTGATACGCTACCGTATAGGGCTGGGATATTGTTTGGCCGTGATCAATTGGAAAGGCTGCATCACGATAAATGAAATGTTCAAAATCCTTAGGGAAAAACCACTGCCGAGGAACCGTCCCCATCGCTTGTAAAACTGCAGGTGATTGAATCCCTTTTTTACGAAGTTCATCAACCAAGCGTTTCCGCTGGCCTTGGTGAATCAATGTGTCTACTAAATCCGTCTTTTTTACCATCTGTTCAAAACCCTATTTGGGTACTCACTGCGGTTTGCAAATCTTTGCACCCGACCACAAAGGTAGAACATGCTAAAATCAGTTGTCATAGGATCGAAAAGAAAAGTAGAAATTTTCGAACATTTACTAGCCACAGTAAATGGATTTGACTTGGTGGGCTTTGTGGACCCCGACGATTCGCAAAACATTTCGATGCTTGGAGAATTCATGTTTGCCTTGGAGATTGCCAGTATGGGCGATGTCTTTTTTGTGGATCGACATGTAAAGAATTTGCCGTTTGATGTCATTTGTAACCTAGTTAAGATGGGAAAACACATCTTCTTTGATGGATACAGAAATTGGAATCTGGGAGAAATTGAAACTTTATCGAAATTCAAGCGAGAATCCAACGTAGTGATTCAAATTGGCAATGTCCTTCATAACAAACCTCTTTTCACCGCAGCACTTCAATTGGTTAAAAAACCGCGATACATCAAATTAGAAAAACACTGTCATCCACCCCAAACAGGTGAGTTTGCCGCTTGGATACACACGAATTTATACCAAGAAATTGATTTGATTCAACGCACCGTTTCGAGTCGTGTTAGAAGCATTTCAGCACGACCAATGTTTTTGTTTGGAAAGCAGACGGACTTATTGAATATCCACTTAGAATTTGATAACGACGCGATTGCTCACATTACTGCGGGTAGAGCCATGGAACCCGGGACATACACCCTTAAAATTTTCCAACAAGACCGATTGTATCTTCTGAATTTCGCAGCCAATGAGCTTGTTGAATATCGAACGGCCGAGCAAAGTGATCAACTTTCACTTTCTGCCGATTTTGATCATCCTGAATTGCCCCCAGAATTGATTCGTATCGATCGACAGATTATGCCGTTCGATACTTGGAAAATGGAGTTGCGCAACTTTGGAGAGAATATCAATAACAATCTAACACCTTTAACGAATTTAGAGCATGCTTTAGAGGTGACAACAACTTGTGAATGGGCCATCGATAAGGTCCAAAGGAAATATCAGGATCTATAATTGAATCCAAAACAAACCATAGTATTTTTATGG